>NZ_DJBA01000054.1:0-27158 GCF_002435615.1 Clostridium sp. UBA5988
CAAAGCCTTATTTCAGCACGAACTTTAAGGGACGTCCACCAATATTCTCATAGCATGGATATTCTATCACTGTAATTTTCAACAGAGCCTATTATTAAAGCCCTCTAAAATATTCTGGTTTAAAGTTATTTTGTCCTGCTAAAAAACCTTCTATATCTGAAAGTAATCTTTCCTTTTCTTTACCTAGTACTGCAGCTAGTGGTGCATAGTTTGATGCATGATTGCTTCTAAATATGCAATTTGTAAGATCTAGTTCTTTAACAAGGTGATAAACCTCCTCCATTACTTCCCTAGGATTTAAAAGCATAAGAGCTCCTCTTTTTATTTCTTCGTATATAGGTGCATCTTCAGGCGTCATAAGGGTTAAAAGGCCTAGATAATCTGGATCTATGGCATTAATAACCTTTGCTGAGTTTAAGGCATGATTTTTCCAGTTTTCTATCCCACCTAAGCCACTTATTAGAGTGCAAGATAGTTTTATTCCACTATCCTTAATTCTTCTTCCAGCCTGAATAAGTTCCTTCGAGGTTGCTCCCTTATTTACTTTAAGCAGAACCTCATCATCTCCGCTTTCTATACCTAGATATACCATTGCCAAACCCTTACTTTTTAAAAGCTTTAGTTCTTCTGGAGTTTTAAGTAAAATAGACTTGGGACTAGCATATACAGTAATGCTTTTACATTCTGAAAATAATTCTTTAATTTTATCCAAAATTGTAATAAGTCTTTCTGTAGGCATGATAAGAGCATCACCATCAGCTATAAATATTTTTTCTATATATCCATACCTCTCCCTAGCCCAAACTAAATCCTCAATTACCTCTTCTAAAGCTCTCATTCTAAACTGCTTTGCCTTATACATATTACAAAAACAACATTTGTTGTGAGAACAACCAATGGTAGCTTGAACTATTAAACTTCTTCCTTCACTAGGTGGTCTATAAACTGCACCTTCATATCTCATAAATTTTCCTCCTTCATATATAAAAATCCTTATCCTAGTATATAGAAGCTCTTTCTTCCACCTTTAAATACCATGGGAATACTAGAGCTGATAGTCTTGGAATAAAAAAGGAATACATCAAAATTTAACTAACCTTAATAGTTAGCATTTAATTCTGATGGATCCCTTAATTTTATAACAAATAGTCATGGTATACACTACTAATCATTAATATGTTCATGATTTTTCAAGTGATTCATGCAATATTCCTTATGTCCACTACATTTTGAACAATATCTAAACTCCATATTAGGGTCATCTCTTTCAGTTATTCCACATACAGTACATCTATGACGTACATAATCCTTCATCTCTATGACTTTAAATTTTTCCTTATTCCTCTTAACTTTCTTCTTAGTTTTAAATAACTCTATAAAGTCTTTTCCAAAGAAAATAAAGTAGTTAGCTAAGGATGCAAGGATCATGAGTTTTATTCCAACTCCACCCATTATAAACTGTTGTGCCAAAAGCACTGCATTTAAAATTCCTAAATACTTAACTTTAACTGGTAAAATGAAAAATAGTAAAACTTCATGGTTAGGATATATGGATGCAAATGCTAAAAATAAAGTTAAATTTATAAATACCCCTGTAGCAGGACTACCTCCAATTAAAGATACAATTATGGTAGCAATCATCCCTACTAAATAATATATATTAAATTTAAAGCTTCCCCAAGCCTGTTCTAAACCCATACCTATAATATAATAGAAATAAAGGGTAAAGAGTATCCAAAAGGCACTGGTTGCTGGTGGAATTAAAATAAAGGTAACTAACCTCCACACTTGACCTGCCATTACTGCCTGAGGTATTAACATTAGGTTTGCCTCTAACCCCGGATTTATAACCTCTAATAAAAATACAGCCAAATTTGCTGCTACAATGTATTTCATCAATCCACTAATAGCATACCTGCCATATTTTCTCTCTAACTTATTTAACCACTTCAATATAATCACTCCTATAAAAATGCAATGAAATTTATCAGCTTTCTTACATTTTACCATATTTTCTCTCTATAGCCTATTCCCTAATAAAATCTTTCATGTAAACATATTATTAAGTTTGTAATTAGTATTGGCTATGAAAAAAGGTATGGAATATAATATTTTTTATATTATATCTCATACCTTAATAATATACCATAATCTATTATTATATACTAAATTTATTTTAACATTCCAAGGAAGTTATCAGCAAATTCATCTGCTAGCTTAAGTTCTTCTTCACTTGGTACAAAGTTAAATTTAAAACCTGGATCAATTACATTAAATTTAAGGCTCTTTAATCTCTCTGAAAGCATAGGCACACTTTCTCCACTCCAACCATAAGATCCAAAGGCTCCAGCAATTTTACCTCTATTTACAATAGCACTAACATGAGCAAGTAAATTCCACGCTGGCTCCACTGCATCTTGATTTATAGTAGGAGAACCTACTAATATACCACTTGACTTTTCTACAAGAGATACAAGTTCCTCTAAAGGTGTAGTTGTAATTTCATGAACTCCAGCCTTAATTCCTCTTTTTTCAATGGCATCCTTTAAATGATTTGCAACCTTTTCTGTATTTCCATAGGCAGAAACATAGAATATTTGGATGTTTTTTTCTTCAATAACAGCTTCCTTAGCCCAAGTTTTATATAAATTTTTATAATACTCTCTATCATCAATATGAACTGGACCATGGCTAGGAGCAATAATTTCTGTTTCCGTATTTTCAATCTTATCAAGGGCCATATTAACAAATCTTTTGAAAGGTCCCATAATAACATCAAAATAATATTTCATTTCAGTTTCATAGTTTCCAGAACAACTATCAGTAATACATCCACTTGGTGAATAATGACATCCCATAAAATCACATGTAAATAATATCTTTTCATCTGGTAAATAAGTAAATATACTATCAGGCCAGTGAAGATTTGGTGCATTTACGAATCTTAAGGTCTTCTTTCCTATAGATAGCTCTCCTGAAGCATCTATAGAATTAAATTCCATGTTTATAATTCCTTTAAGATATCTTACAGCAGCCTTTGAACCAACAACCTGAGCTTCTGGATATTCCTTTAATAATTCCTTTAATGAACCACTATGATCAAGTTCTGTATGCTGAACTACAATATAATCTATTTTTTTATCACCAATAATAGATTTAATATTTTTTAAATATTGATCAAAGTATCCATCCTTAACTGTGTCAACAATAGTGATTTTTTCATCTTCAATTAAATAGGAATTATATGTAGTTCCCATTTTTGTTTCCATTATTATGTCAAATACTCTAAGTTCAGGATTATTAACCCCAACCCAATGAACTGAATTAGTTAATTTTAAAGGTTCCATTTCATTACCTCCGCATTCATATTATCTTCCATACTTACATATTAACAAACAATTATTATCTATTGCAAGATATTCTGCATTATTTTAAAAATTTTTTATAATACAGAAAGAATATATTCAAACCATTTAAATCTCTTATCTTTTGATAATATATATTATTCTGTTTTAATTATCAACTAATACAGTGTATCAATATCTTTTATATCTCTTTTATATCTCTTTTATATCTTGTATATATGTATTATGTGCATTTTTCTTATATATATTGTTCCTCTTTCACTATATATTATAAGAGAACATATAAATGTAGAATTAAAATTTTAATCTAGATATTTTATCCAAATATTTCAAATTATATATTTACACAAACTAATGTTTGTGTTAAATTTTTTTTATCAGTTATATTTCCACTTTTTCAAAATAATGCATATATGTTATTAAAGTATTTTAGGAGGTTATATCTATGGATTATTCCAATTTAAAGAATCTTATATTAAAAGCAAAAAATAAAGACCAAATTGCAATGGAAGAATTGATTAATGAATACAAATACCTAATAATTAAACAAGCTTCAAAGGTTCATGTCCGAGGCTATGAAATGGAAGACTTAATTCAAATGGGAAACATAACCTTAATGCGTTGTCTTGAAAAATACACTCCGGAAAAAGGCAATTTTACAGCTTATGTATCCTATGCAATAAAAAATAATTTTAATTACCTAATAAGGCAAAGAGCAAAAGATAATGAAGTGCAAACCATCGAGGCTCCAATTGAAACTAACCTTAGAATAGAGGATACTTTAATAGCTGATGCATCAACTGAAGATAGTTTTATAGAAAAAGAAATATATAAACTTATAAAAAAAGAAGTGGACAACCTCCAAGAAAACTTAAGAGATCTAATAACCTTCATATACATAAATTGTGAAGGCAACCTAAAAGATTATTCAAAATCCAGAAACCTTAACTATTCAACAGCAGCAAAAAGAAGAACCGTAGCTCTTAACAAACTAAGGTCCTCACTTAATTCTTTATGTATATAAATACTTTCAAAATAATAAGCAATTTAAATAATTCCTATTGAAAATTCTTATTCATGACAAGTTAATCATTTGAAACCAAAATTTAATGGTTTCTGCATTGATTAACTTTTGTCATTTCTAAGAATTTTCATATATATCACAAAACTACAATATTATTATGCATATCTACGTTAGCATATATACTATGTGTATCCACTTTAGTATATCCTACTTAAATATCTCCTTTAAACCTTCGCTGATAGTCTTGGCTACTTTTTCGTTTCCAGCTTCATTTAGGTTCATATTATCTACAGTATAATCAGCTATGTTTTCTGCTTCTATTCCACTTTCATTAAATAAGTCTATTACTGGTATAGAATTTTTATTACATACTTCTTTAATTGCCATGCAGTAATCCTCTAGACCAAGATCAATGTCATTTTTATCAGGATAGCTTGGCTGTCCTTCAATATATCCATGCTTTAATGGAGTTAAAAATACAAGTTTTGCCTCAGGCTTAGCCTTTTGTGCTGTATTTATAACTGCTTGCACATCTCCGTAAAAGGATTCAACTTCTCCCCCATCATCTTTAGTTCCTAGAGTTCTTCCTTTAGTGTAGTCATTAGTACCTACCATAATAATTATAATATCTGTATCCTTAAGGGCTTCTTCATTAATTAAGTTAAGCATACTACTCATACCTAAGCCATTATTAGAGTTATTTGTTACACTTTTTAAATTCAAAAGAGTTTTTACCTTTTCTTGATATGTACTTCCTTTTGAAACTCCATCTCCAAGAGAAAGTAGAGTTTTTCCTTCCAAAATGAACTTTTCTTCATTTCCTTGGATTTCTCCCTTAACATTACCTTCCTTTTTCTCTTCTTCCGGTTTAGCTGTTATATTTATTGAGCTTTCATATAGCTTTTTACTTTCTAAAATCTTTTCTTTTTCCTTCTTAGATTTATTTATACCTAAAGCTAAGGTAGCAATTAACGCAACGGATAATACTATGCATAATATGGTTTGTATCCTATCTTTTCTCATATATTCCCCTCCCTACCAGTATATTATATCCTATATTTGTATGTTTTCAAAGTAATATTTGAACCCATAAAATGGAACGGGGTCAGACCCCCTCCCATTTTATGGGTGGGGGTCTGACCCCGTGGTATTAAATGTAAAGCCCAATAATAAATCCTATGTAATAATTTTTATTAGTGATTTTATAACTATAAAGTGATACAATATAAGCATATATTGGACATATAAAATTTAAGTATAAGGGAGTTGAACTTATGAACAATTATTATGATACCTTTCTCCAAATGTTAGAGCTTGAAGATAAAGAAAGTTGTTTAGAATTTGTATTATCAAAACTGGAAAATGGAGAGCTTGATCTAATTACTCTATATAAAGAAATACTTGAACCTTCATTAAACAATATGATTTGTAAGGAAAGTGAAAAAAACATATGTATATGGAAGGAACATGTTAGAACTTCTATAGTGAGAACCATATTAGAATGTTCATACCCCTATATCTTGCAGGAAAAAAAGAAAAGGAATATTAAATCTAATAAAGGGAAGTTAGTTGTAGTTTGTCCACCTGAAGAATACCATGAAGTAGGTGCAATGACGGCGGCTAACTTTTTTATCCTAACTGGTTTTGAAACTTTATTTGTAGGAAGCAATACTCCAAAGGAAGATTTTATAGGTGCCATAAAGTATATTAATCCCAAATATGTAGCTATTAGTGTAACAAATTATTATAATTTAGTGTCTGCCAAAGCTATAATACAGGAAATAAAACACCTTACTAATAATTCAGTTCAGATTTTAGTAGGAGGACACGCCTTTAATTCTAACCCTATGGTCTATGAAGAAATAGGTGCCCATAGACTATTACAAACCTATGAAGACATTAGAAAGTTTGGAGAGGAAGATTAAAATGAAGCTAGCTTATAACATAGCAATTAGATTTTTAAAGTCAAGTAAGGGACAAACTGTACTTATAGCACTTGGAATAGCTGTAGGAGTATCAGTTCAAATATTTATAGGTTCCCTTATCCAGGGCCTTCAGATAGGATTATTAGATAAAACTATAGGAAATACTTCACACATAACAATAACTTCTAAAACAGATGATAAGCTTATAGATGATTGGAAGAGTAAATCAGACAAGTTAGTTGGTATTGATGGTATTAAGGATATTTCTGTAGCATCAGATTTTAACGCTTTCTTAAATAGCCAAAGCAATGATTACGCTATATTGGTTAGAGGCTTTAATATGGACGATGCAGATAGAATATATAATATAAAAAATAGAATTTATGAGGGTACCTTTCCTAAAGGTGAAGATGAAATAATATTAGGAAAAGAGTTTCAAAAGGAGTCAGATGTAAAATTAGGAGATAATGTAGATATAACAACAGCAACAGGTAGTAAAAAAGCAGTAAAAATAGTTGGTTTTTATGATTTAAAGGTGGCTAGTATAAATAAAAACTGGGTTATGACCACTCTAAAAACTTCTCAAGAATTATTTAAATTTGAAGATAAAATTACCGCTATTGAGATGAAGGTGAATGACCCATTTAATGCAGATGAAATATCCAGTATAATAAACTCAAATTTTTTTGGTGAAGAGCTCAAGGTTGAAAACTGGAAGGAAGAAAATGAACAATTATTAAGCGGATTAAAGGGACAAAGTGTATCCAGCATAATGATACAAGTTTTTGTGCTAATAGCAGTATTACTAGGTATTGCTAGTGTTTTAGCTATAAGTGTAGTTCAAAAATCAAAGCAAATAGGTATACTAAAGGCCATGGGCATAAAAGACAAAACTGCTAGCCAAATATTTTTATTTCAAGGTGCTATTCTTGGAGTTCTTGGTGCTATATTAGGTGTAGCCTTGGGAATAGGCTTATTATTTATATTTACAAAATTTGCAGTAAATGCAGATGGAACACCAGTGGTAGATGTATACATTGACTATAAATTCATTGGTTTTTCCGGTATTATAGCAATAATATCAGCTACCTTAGCCGCTCTTATCCCTGCTATAAAATCATCTAAATTGAGTCCTATGGAGGTAATAAAAAATGGCTAAAATTATAGAACTTAAAAATATAGAAAAGATATATGGATCTTTAGTAAAAACCCAGGTATTATTTGATCTAAATTTAGACTTTGAAGAAGGCTCTTTTAGTTCAATAATAGGACAATCTGGTAGTGGTAAAAGTACATTGTTAAATATTATGGGTACTTTAGATACTCCAACCAGTGGTAAACTTATAATAGATGGAAAAAATACAGAAGGAATGAATAAAAACAAATTAGCAGAATTAAGAAATGAAACCATGGGCTTTATTTTTCAGTTTCATCACCTATTACCAGAATTTACAGCTTTAGAAAATGTACTTATGCCCTATAAAATTAAAAATGCAAATCCACCTAAGGAGATTTATGAAAGAGCTAATGAACTTTTAGACTTAGTTGGACTAAGTAAAGTTAAGAACAATTTAGCTACCATGATGTCAGGTGGACAACAGCAAAGGACTGCTATAGCTAGAGCCCTTATCAATAATCCTAAAATAATATTTGCAGATGAACCTACCGGAAATCTAGATTCAGAGTCTACAGAAAATATATATAACCTTTTACGGGATATAAATGAAAAATTTAAAACAACCTTTATCATAGTAACTCATGATAGAAAAATAGCAGAAAAAGCAGATAGAATAATAGAAATAAAGGATGGAAAAATTAATATGGATATCTATAGATAAACAAACATAAAATGTAACGGGGTCAGACCCCCTCCCATTTTATGGGTGGGGGTCTGACCCCGTGGTATTAAATGGTATTTATTGCTCTATGCAGCTTTTTAACGAGTTTACTGCTTTATCTGCAATTCCGCCACCAGTTCTTATGATGATATTTCCATATCTCTTATCTAACACAGTTTTTTGTTCTGTTGTTAAGTCAACACCTGATAAAACTACTGGTGATCCATTAAGGGCTGCAACTGGACCTGCTGCTAGAGCGTCTATTAGTTGTAGTCCTTTTGCTATATAAGTTTTATCTACAACACTTCCATAGAATTTATCTATAACCATGGCATTAGTTGCATATCTATCTTTGCCACCTAATCTATTTTTTGATATATTTGTTGAAGTGATTCCATTAACTTTGTTTAAAACATTGTCAGAAACTACCCCAGTACCACCTATGATATAGGCATTTTGTAAAGATTCTGATTGTAACCAACTATAAACCTTTGTTGGAACTACGTCCTTTTGTACTAAAACTATTGCCATCTTATCTCTACCTGCTACGGAAGCTATGGATAGAGCGTCTGCTTGGCCTAGTCCATTACTTATAACTACCTTATTTACATCATAGCAATTTTTATCAATATACTTAGCAATCTCTAGAGATGTGTCATATCTATCTCTTCCACCAATTCTTTCTACATTAGTTACGCCTAGTGCTTTTAATTCCTGTATTACATTATCATTAACTACAGTTGCTCCACCTACTATAATAGCATTTTTAGCGCCTAATCTCTTTATTTCACCTTTAGTTCCTTCTGGAAGGCTACTTGCTCCTGTTAAAAGTAAAGGTGCTTTTTTAAAGGTTGCTAGTGGTGTAGCAGCTAATCCATCTGCTAAAGCTCCACCATTTGCTATCATTACAGTGTTTGCAGTTGTAAATTGTCCCTTACTTAGTCTAACTGCTGTATCATATCTATCAGTACCTATTAATTCATTAACTTGTACATTTCTAGCAACAACAGTAATAACTCTAGGTATACTTACCTTATTTCCATCGCTATCTGTTACTGTATAAGTTAAAGTGTATTTACCTGCTTTATTTGTATTTATGGTTCCACTAATAGCTATTTTAGCAGTTAAGCTTCCATCTTCAAGATCAGCGGCTGTAACTCCAGCCTTAGCATCAAAGACATTTCCTACTGTTACACTCTTAGCTGTAGCTCCTGAAATAACTGGCTTTTGTCCTTTATATGCCACTCCAGTTGAAGCAAAACTATTCTTTATTGCAGTAATCTCATTAGATCCTTTTCCATATAAGTCTGCTGCTGCTTGTACAAGACAATATGCTGCTTGCTGAAAATTAGTATCCGGATGCATGTACTGAGTTAATGCTCTGTAATATATATTTGCAGTCTTTTCCATTCCTATATTACTAGCTATATTATATGCTGCTTTATTGGGAATTCCTGAATTATGATGAACTCCGCCATAATCACCCTCTTCTGTATTAGGAAGACCCGTAACGTAATTATACATATGAGCTGGTTGACCATATAAGGTAGGGTCTACTAAACTTCTTAAAGCATCACCTTGAATATTAGGAGTATAAATATCATCTCCTACAACCCAATCAGCTGGGTCAAACATCCAAGTTCCTCCATTTGCAACATTATACTTATTATAAGTTGAAATAAGAACTCCAAACACATCAGCCATAGATTCATCTAATGCACCTGGTTGATACTCATATACAAGTCCAGCTGTATACTCTACTACTCCATGAGTCATTTCATGACCAACTACATCTAAATCTCCACTTAGGTATGTAAATTCTTCTCCGTCTCCATCGCCATAAACCATCATACCTTCAGCCCAAAAGGCATTGTTGTAACTAGACATATAATGTGTATAGGATTCTATTGCCATTCCTTTGTTATCTATACTATTTCGATTAAATAAATTTTTATAAAAATCTATTACTTTATCTGCATTATAGTGGGCACTTACTGGAGCTTTATGTTCTTCAGCTGTAAACTCCTTAGTAGTATTTGAAACTAAAAATACTTCAATTTCATCACCAATGCTATTTTTCGCATCAAAGGTAACTATAGCTTCTGTGGCTTCATTTGTTAAATCTAACATTTGATATTCACCTTCAGCTTCACTTAACTTTAGCTCTCTAGTTTTTCCAAGAACATCAATACCTGTTCCAGTTACTGGATTATTATATCTTATCTTATCTTCTGTTTTAATTACCTTACCAGAACTTACTTCAACAAAGACATCATAACTTCCTATGGTAGGCTCCATAAAGAAAATATTTATTTTGTAGGCTTCATAGTTCACACCATCTTCAGTTATTACTAACTTTTCAGCCTTTGGTGTCTTTTTTAATTTTTTAAATTCAAATTGACTTTTTGCTATTTTAATAGCTTCCTCAGGAGAAATAACCTTACTGCCAAGAGTAGTGATTTCTTTATTTTCTTCTATGTTACCATTAACACTAACTATAACTCCGTTTTTATCATAGTGCACATTTATTAAGCTGTTATCCACTTCTGTTCCCTCAATAACTTGTGCAAACTTTACAAAAGTATCTCCTATGTCATCTTTATTTACTTCAACAACTTTTAGTTCCTCTTTTGCATTGTCAATTCCAAAGATGTCTTTGTTCTCTTGTAAAAATTTAGTCGCTGAACCTTCGCCTGGAACTTTTTTATTAGAAAGCTCTCCTGATAAAAAGACTTGTCCATCATTTTCCTTTAGTTCTACTGTCTCATCACTTAACTTCTCAAGTTTCTCTATAGCTTGTACTTTTTTTGCTTCTTTATCTACCTTTAATTCTGCAGCAAAGGCAGGTGCCGAAACAGTACAAGTTAATGATAAGCCTAAAATAAGTGAAATAAGTTTTTTTCCCATAATTATCCCCTCATTTCTCTAGTAAATGGTCTGACTTTAAGAACTCAGTCAACACCTATTTATCATATTACCATAAATATTAATAAAATGTAACTATTTTACTAGAGTTTGTAGGTTGTTTTTAGGATATTTTGAATTTTTTAGGATATTTTTAGAATCTTTTAGACTTTTTCGTTAAATGTTTTAGACTCTTTTGTTTTTATAGGCAATATATAAATCTATATCTAGTATCAACTTCAAAAAATTTTAGAATTGCTAGCTAATAAATAATAATTTAATTGGTTACTCTATATATGGAGGTGAAATTTATGAAAGTAAAAGAAATTATGTCAAAAGATGTTGCTTGTTTAACCCCAGAGGATTCTATTGAAAAAGCTGCTCAACTTATGAAACAATATAATGTTGGTTCCATACCGGTATGTAGTAACAAAATGATAAATGGTATAGTTACTGATCGTGATATTGCTTTAAGATCTGTAGCCTCAGGTCAGGATTCAGCCCAAACAAAAGTGAGAAATATTATGACTTCAAACCCTACTGTAGGGAACCCAGAAATGGATGTTCATGATGCTGCTGAAATAATGAGTAGAGAACAGATACGTAGACTTCCAATCGTAGAAAATAACAGTCTTGTAGGTATTGTTTCACTAGGAGATATTTCCCTTGAACCTATTCTTTCTGACAATGCCCAAGATGCTCTTAAGAGTATATCTGAA
The DNA here is from genome assembly GCF_002435615.1 of Clostridium sp. UBA5988. Taxonomy (NCBI): domain Bacteria; kingdom Bacillati; phylum Bacillota; class Clostridia; order Eubacteriales; family Clostridiaceae; genus Clostridium; species Clostridium sp. UBA5988. The sequence goes on from NZ_DJBA01000054.1 coordinate 11,776, forward strand.
CCAACAGGTAACCAAATGTAATTTAAAGTTGGGGTTTCACCCTTTTTTTGTAATGGGGTCAGACCCCCTTCCAAAAACTGTTAGGGGGTCTGACCCCATTACATTTTCTTACATCCTATCTAATGCCATTATCTATAAATAACTTATATGATTTTCTTGCATTTATTTCTCCAAAGTAAGAAAGTATTCTTTCTGTATTTATTATTTTTTCCTTTGATAATCCCAAATAGGTACTATAACTACTCCATTTATAATCTTGGGCATTTGTTACCATATTTGCTCTTAAGGGATTTAAGTGTATGTATCTACTAACCTCTAATATATACTTATCTTCTTGTATTAATTCTGATCTGTATCTTCCTTGAAATAGGTGTCCTATCAAATCATACTTTCTATTAAAGTAAATAGAATACAGCATGTTTATCTTTTTCATGATATTTCCTATGTCATCATCTTTAGTTCCAATTGCTAAATGTACGTGGTTCGTCATCAAGCAATAACTATAAATATCAAAATCTAATTCATCTTTAACCTTTTTTACAATTTTCAAATATACTTGATAATCCTCACTGTCTAAAAATATATCTTTTTTACGATTTCCTCTGCACATAACATGATATATTGCTCCAGTATACCAAATACGAAGTTTTCTAGCCATATACAATCTCCTTCTATGGAATTTTATTCCTTTAGATTATATCCTTGGATATTTATTTTAAACATTTAAAACAAATATCTTTAAATAGAAAAAAGAAGAATATTAAAAAATATCCTTCTTTAAATTGGGAAAAAAATCCTCGGGGTCTGACCCCCTGGATTTTTTTTCCTTGGGGTCTGACCCCCTTCCAAAAACTGTTAGGGGGTCTGACCCCATTACATTTTCTTACATAAAGTTTTTATTAGTTCCACTACTCTTTCAGTGGATTTACCATCTTGATATTTAAAGTATTTATTTTTAAACTCTTCTACTTTATCAGAATAAGAAACTTCACTTAAAGTACTTAAAATAGCCTGTACTATTTCTTCTTCTGTTTTACATATAGGGCCTGGCATAGTTTCTTCGTAGTCCATGTATATTCCACGTTCTTTTTTGTATTGTTCTAAATCTGGTACAAAGAATATCATTGGCTTTTTCATTATTGAGAAATCAAAAATTACTGATGAATAATCTGAAATCAAGTAATCTGCAATGGAAAATAATCTTTTTATACTTTCACCATTTCCATCAATAATACTTTCATCATTTGCAATTACTCTGTCTCCCAAGGAAGGATGAAGCTTGTATATTATTACATAATCATCTCCCAATTGTTCCTTTAGATATTGCAAATTTATATCTTGATATTTTATATCATATATTGGGTCTCCTCTGAATGTAGGTGCATAGACTATAACTTTTTTCCCTTTTATACTTGGGAATTTCTTAAGCATATGTCTTTTGTACTTTCTCATCTTTTCTTTAGAAAAAAGATTGTCCGTTAGAGGAATTCCTATAGGGAGAACACTATCTTCACTAACCCCAAAGGCAGTTGAGTAATGTTTTTTCCATTCTTCTGAGGTAGCTAAAACATAGTCATAATTTTTTATTGGATATTCTCTCTCTATATCATTCCCAAACTTTTTAATAGCACCGCAAGCATGCCATACTTGTATTACCTTTACTTCCTTTTTCTTAAAATTAGATACAACAAAATTATTATAATCTAAAAGCACTACCTTTGATGTATTTACATGATACACTTGCTTCATACAATTAAATAAATATGCTATATTTCCCTTTAGTGAATTTTCATAATTAGTGAGTATATACACTAATTCATAGGAGTTCTCTTTCTCTAATTTCTTTGAAATAAGTTTAAAATCCCTCTTCAATTTATCACTACAATAACATATGAAAGTAATTTTATTGCTTTTCACTTTAAGGGGATATGTTATTAAATTCACCACAGCCAATATACAATACACTATTATATTTTTCATTTTAATCTTTCCTTTATGATTAATTTCTCAACCACCTTTTGAGAAGCATGTCCATCTTCAAACTCATGGTATTGATCAATAAATTTCTGAAGAGTATCCTTATAAGTTTCAAATATGTTCTTATCTTTTATTGCTTCTATTAACTCATTTTCATTTTCAAATATTGGTCCTGGCAAATCCTTGTTTACATCTAAATAAAAACCTCTTAACTCCTCTTCATACTCTTTTTTATCATACATATAGAAGAGTATAGGTCTATTTAAAATAGAGTAATCAAAAAACGTGCTTGAATAATCCGTAATTAAAATATCGCTTACTACATATAATTCATTAATATCATAATTTTCCGGGAAAATATATAAGAAATCCTCTAAACCCTTAGAATCAAACTTATTAGCAATTAAGTAGTGTGGTTTGAAAATTACTACCCAATCATTTCCTAATTTCTCATGCCACATATTAAAGTTTACCTTTAACTCAAAATAATACCCTTTATCATTAAACTTATTATCCCTCCAAGTTGGACAATATAGTAATACCTTCTTATCTTTAGGTATGTTTAGTCTATTTTTAATCTCTTCTATTTTCTCTTCAGTTATATTAACTAAAAAATCATTTCTTGGATATCCAGTTTCAATTACTCTTTCTCTTTCAATATGAAAACAACTCATAAATTTTTCAGTAGAATGTCTATTAGGAGAAAGTAAATAATTATATCTAGCTACATCTATATCGTAGGACTTTAACATCTCATCTCTAGTTTGCTTAGATCTAAAAAATGTTGTTTCCTCTGCCACAGAAATATCGTGGGCCAATCTCTTTAAAGGAGTCCCATGCCAGCATTGAATATATACTTGATTTTTCTTCTTAATGCAGTACTCAGGCAATTTAGAATTTATTACCCAAAACTTAGATTTTGCAAGATAATAAAAATACTTAAGGCCTCTATACTTAATTACCTTAGCACCTTGAATTTCTATATTGGGATTTTTTAATGCCCAAACATATTTAAAATCATTAAATTCCTCTTTCCCTTGCATATATTCATATACATACTTAGGATTGCACAAATATCCTCTACCCAAGTGAGCCACAAATAGTATTGTTTTTTCATCAACCTTTATATGCTTATAAAGACTTTTATATACACATGTTACAAAAAAGAATACTACCTTCTTTAATGTTTTAACTATATTCATATCTCTTCGTCTCCTAACTCTTTAACATAATTATACAATATTTTATTCATATTACAACCATTATTATAAGTTTTATGAAACTCTTAAAGAGGGTTGTCTACAACAACCCTCATCTTTAAAATATTCCCATACGAGACAATTCTTCATAGATATTTTCATACACCTTTTTATCATCAATTGTATCAAAGATAGTGTATCTACCTTTTCTTGTTTCAGGTGCATAGTCCATAACCCTTAAAAATTCTTCTCTTGTCAATTTAGGAAGACTAATTTCTAATCTTTTATATATATCTATTATGTTTGAATAATCTTCCTTATATAGCATTAAGGAAATTATTGTACCCAAGGCTACTTGAATTCCATGGGGAGCCCTACCACCTAATATGTAATCAATGGAATGACTAATCATATGTTCTGAACCACTACAAGGTCTGCTGGTACCTGCCATTTCCATAGCAACTCCACTCATTATTAATGCATAACTTAAAGTCTCCAAAAACTTATAATCATCCAATGACATTTCTTCTCTAGTTATTATAGATGCAATTGAACTTTTTGATAGCATTACAGCAAAATCATTAATTTTTTCACCATTATATTTCTTTGCCAATTTCCAATCCTTCAATGCCACTATATTAGATATTAAATCTCCCACCCCTGATTGTTTTAATATAAGAGGTGAACTTTTAATTATATCTAAATCAATTAAAATTGCAGTAGCAGGTTCACAACCACAACTATTTGTAATTCCGGTTTTATCTTTTAGAACAGCTATAGGTGATGCTATTCCATCATGAGCTAAAGCAGTTGGCATACTTATAAATTTAACTCTACTCATAAAAGAAACGTACTTACATATATCTAATACTCTACCTCCACCAAATCCTATTATTAAATCTGCCTTAAAATTAAATACTTTTTCATTTAACTTACTAACTTCCTTTATACTATTATCAGTGACACAGAAAATATAATTATCTTCTCCTAATTGGTTAATTATAAAATCTATCTTATCCTTATAAACATTAGTTAGATTCTCATCAACAACAAATATATACTTAGAATAATTAATATTTTCTTCTTCTAAGATACTTTTTATATCACTAATAACATTTCGTTCAACTTTAAGCAGATTTGGTAATTGAAACTTATTTTCCAACGTAATCGCCTCTTTATCCTTATTTTATGTTAAATTGTACTACACTATCTAGTACTCTCTTATAATCTTCTTCAGTATCTATTTCAGTACATTTAAATTCATTTACTTCTTTTGCATTAACCTTAATATTATGAAGAATATTATTTATTGCATCTTCGTAATAAATATTAACCTCTCCATCATTAACAAGTCTTTTTATCTCTTCAAATGTAGCTTGTGCCTCATTCTTTTCGAATTTTAAAATTCCTATATATTCCCCAAAGCCTTCTTTAGGTGCTATTTTCTTACTAACTTCTACTATTCTATTACCATCTACTTTTACTTTCATTTCTTCTTCATCTAAAACTATATTTGTGTTTACAATCATAAAGCTATCATTAGTTTTATCAATATCCTTTAATATTAATGGATTGTATATGATATCACAATTAAATAACATAAATCCATCTTTTAATTCTTCTTCACAAAGATGAACTGAGTAAATATTATTACTTGTATTGTACTCTGCATTATATCTTAAAGTAATATTTAATTCAGAAAAGTTTTCACTAACATATTCACCTATTTTTTCTGATTTATAACCAGTTATTATTAATATTTCTTCAATACTTTCCATTGCTTTAATATCATTTAATATTCTTCCTAATAAAGTTGTATTCTCAACTGGCAATAAAGCCTTTGGAATTTCCTTAGTTATATCTCCTAATCTACTTCCCATGCCTGCTGCTAAAATTACTGCTTTCATTTATTTCTCCTCCATTAAATCCATTTTATATTTTATTTCTTATATTTTATTTAAATACTGTCTCATAAACACGCTTAGCTGCGTATCCATCATCTAGGTGACAGAATTTATTATAGAACGCTTCTTCTTTTTCTCTATATTCTTCTTTAACTTTTGATATATTTTCTAAAGACTCAATAACTGCTTCAGTAGTCTTTACCACTGGACCTGGTGCCACTTCTGGTAAACTAAAGTAAGCTCCTCTTAAATCATTTGTATACTTATCTAAATCATAGGCAAAGAAAACCATTGGTCTTCTTAAGTTTGCATAATCAAACATAGTTGATGAATAATCTGTAATCATTACATCTGATACTAAATAAAGCTCTTGTATATCACAGCCTTGAGACAGATCATACACAAATCCAGCATAATCAGAAACATTAATTGTATTAGCAATTAAGTAATGCATTCTTAGAATTAAGATATACTCATCACCTAGAGCTTTCATCATCTTATCCAGCTCTAATTCCATAGTCATTTTATAATGACCTTTTCTATAAAAATTATCCTCACGCCATGTTGGTGCATACATTACTACTTTCTTATCCTTAGGTAAATTGAATTTATCCTTTAATTGATTAATGTATTTTTCATTGTTTCCTTTATATAAAACATCATTTGCCGGATATCCATAAGGAAGCATTACCTTATCAAAGGAAAAGGCTCTTTTAAATATCTCAGCAGAATAATCATTTTGAGCAATTAGATAATCCCATCTTCTAGAGTTTCTATAGAATTTTTCTTTATAATCATTAACATCTCTAACCCCTGGCATACTTGCATTAAACATATCATTACCTAAGGTCTTGTATGGTGTACCATGCCAAGTTTGTAAATAAGAAACCTCTGGTCTTTTAGTTATTTCATCTGCTTGTCTTGCATTAAACACCCAATAACCAGCTGTAGCCATGTAATAATAATATTTCAAAGTCTTCCTCTTAACCTTTTTAGCTCTTCCTATTACTTCATCCTCTGTATTATTTAAAATCCATATTAATTCATACTTTTTATCTAGCCCTTGCTCTACAAAGTAATTATATACATACTTAGGATTTCCTGATACATTTCTTCCTAGGAAGCTTTCAAATAGCACCCTTTTCTTTTTAACTGGAAACTTTAAGAATATATCATTATATAATTTTAAGCATATATTTTTATATTTTTTACTAGATTGTACTATATCATATTTACTGAAGAAAATAGAATATCTATTAATCTCAGATACCACGTTTTTAAACTCCTGAGTATCAACTTGTGTATATAAAGTTACTCCCTTTAAAAGCATCTCATCTACGAAAGCTTTCACATTATCACACTTATAATGACAAACATAAGTCTTTTTACCCTTTTTAACAACCTTATTACATGTCAACTCTCTACTTGCAGTGGCAACATTAGTTTTAATCAATCTTGAATTCAATAATTTATCAACATTCTCTTTAGTTCTATATTTTATTTTTAACTTATTCTTTCCAACATATATTGATAAAATCTGGTCTATATTTATTTCGCTTTCTACTGATAAAGCTAATTTTTTCTCAACTTCAGTAAGGTAAGCTTTTAATAAAATATTATCTCTTCCGCCTCTTATCATCTCAGAAAGTATAATATCATCTTCACTATTTTTATAAGATATATCTTCACTAACTAAAATTTCATTATCCTCTAGCATCTCTATCTTTAAATTCCATTCCCCAGAAAATGCTCTTTTTATATCGCCTATTTCTTCGCTGCTAATTACATAGCTAAAACTTCCTTGTACTACATCTAAGGAATTTGCAATAATTATACTGTTATCTGCAGCACTGAGCTTAATAACAGTTTCCACCCCTGGAACCTGAAAAACATCTATAGTAGCATTAAGATTTCCATTAATTATTATATTTCCATCTTCATAACTCATCCTTTTAATAATAGGCGCTATAGCAAGTTTTCCATTTATATGAAAGACTAAACTCTTAGTTTTTTCTTCAGATTTAACAATTAAATTCTTCATGCCCTGTTCATCTTCATACTTAATCTTTTGAAATCTTACTTCCTCTTTAAACTTAACATCAAGAACTCTATCTTCAATTATTAGTAATGTATTTACATTACCTTCAACACTCCTTGGTACCTGATCAATATGAATTTTAAACCATAGTGTTTCCCCTTGTACTTCACTTGGGTTTACTTCAATGGTTTCTTGATTTCTATCGTAAATCATTAACTTAGCCTTCATATCTTCAGTGCCACAACTTTTATTATGATTAGCTTCTAGTTCTTCATAACCCTTAAGTTGTCCTTTAATATGTAGGAAATTCTCTCTAATATAGCTTGTGCCAATTTCAAAATAGCTACTACTTTCATCCTTATACTTTTCTATTATTAGCTCTACTTCATTTTCTCCATTTACAAATATATCAACCACATACATTTGTTTACCTATTTTCAAGTTAAAACCTTTACATATATAGTTTTCACCCATGGTCTTCATTTGATTTAATCTTAGAGAGGTTGTTTCCTCATCATCATTACACAGTATAAACTGAGACTTTTCGCCAAAGAAACACCAATTATTTTTTATTATCTCTTGTAAATCAATTGCATTTTCAAAACAATTAACCTTTAATAGAACCTTAGGGCTAAACAAAACTAACTTAGATAGTTCCTTATTAGATTTTATATAAATTTTATCATTTTCAATATATACATTTTTTATATACTTGTTATTCATTATGCCATATCCCTTCTATCCTTTAACCTTCAATAGACATTTTACTTTCTTCAAACATGAAAACAATGCTATTTTGATCTTACTATCAGTATCTTTATCCCTATTCACTACAATTCTTTTTTCAAAGGCTTCATTTTTCAACTTTTTCTTTTCCTTTGGTGTTTTATTCTTATATTCATTAACAAAGGCTTCATATTTATCTGCAACACTTTCTAGATCACCATATTCCATTAGGTAACCACCTTCAATCCACAAACCCTTATTACAAAAGCTCTTAATTTGTGATATGGAATGGCTAATAAAAAATATTGTTTTACCTTCTGTTTTGAATTCTTCAATCTTTTTAATACACTTTGCTGAAAAGCTGCTATCTCCTACAGATAAAGCTTCATCGATTATAACTATATCAGGGTTTAGATTTATAGATATAGAAAATCCTAACCTTGATTTCATACCACTAGAATAAGTCTTAAGTGGTTGGTATAAAAAATCTCCTAACTCTGCAAATTCTATAACACCTTCAGTTATTTCATCTATTCTCTTTTTAGACAAACCTAATAGAGCACCCTTCATTTTAATATTTTCAAGGCCTGTTAACTCACTATTTAACCCTGTGTTTATTGCTATTAAAGATTGCTCCCCTACTATTTTAACACTTCCTGCATCCACTTCAGATATTCCAGCTAAAATTGAAGAAAGAGTAGATTTTCCTGAACCATTAGTTCCCAATACACCTACTACATCCCCTTTTTCAACCTTAAAGCTAATATCTTTTAATGCATAAAAATTTCTATGATTTGATTTACCCTTACTTTTCTTCAACTTAAATATCTTAGACACATTTTTAAATTCTACAGAATACTGATTATCCATTGGTTTCACTCCATTTTACATCATGTCAACAAATCTATGTCTAAACTTGTACATTAGTATACTACCTGCTATAAACATAGTCGTTATAATTACCCAAAACACTATCATCTCATTAACATTAGATAATATTCCCTCATGATAGAAGAAACTATCTCTATACCCCTGAACGATATAATATATTGGATTACACTTCATAATTTTTTGTATATTCTTAGGCATCTTATCCATTGTCCATAATATAGGGGTTATATACATCAACATTCTCATAGTTGCATTAACTATTTTTTTCACATCTCTTGTAAACATATTAAGCACTGATGTTATCATTGCTAAAGATACTGAAAAAGCCACACCACATATTAAATAGTATAAAATCTGAAAATTGTATAGGCTAGGTACCATACCCCTAATAAGAAAAATCACATATATTATTACCAGCATACATAAATGAATAATGGCTTCTTCCACCACCACCGTTGTAGGCAAAATGCTCACTGGAAATTTCATTTTTCTTATTACCTTTATCTTTGAAGAAATAGACGTTACTCCCTTCCTTATTGAAGGACTAATAAAAAACCATACTGCCATTCCCGCTAATAGCCAGTCCAAAAACTCAATTCCATCTACTGGTTTACCGCTTCTTATACCTATTCCAAAAACAAACCAATATGTTGAAATTTGAATTAGTGGATTTAATACATTCCAGAGTATTCCTAATTTAGAGTCTCTGTTTTCTGCTAATATTTCATATTTAGCAATTAAAAAAATCCTATATATATTGCTTATATTTTCACTTACTACATACCTTATGCTCTTTATCATATTTACCTCTTTATCATATATTCTCTTAAAAATTACTATGATTATAAAAATTTTTTCTTATCTTTCTCTTCAAATCTTATATCATTTTATCACATCAACTAAAATCTAACAAGATTTATTACTTTTATGTCATAGGCAATGAAATAAGGACTAGTAACTCAACACTAGTCCCATTTTAATTTATATTATTTTCCTATTGCAACTTGTCCTAGACCTAGTTCCTGTTTTATTTTAGTTGTTGATATTTCAGGAGTTCTGCTTAAATAGATAACCTTGCAATATTCTTTAAGGAAGTCAAACTTTCCTTCCCAGTCATCTCCAATGACAAAAGTATCTACATGAAATTCTTTTATATCATTAATTTTCTGTTCCCAATTATTTTCTGGAATAACTAAATCCACATATCTAATTGCTTCTAATAATTTTTTTCTCTCCTCATATGAAAAATAACACTTCTTACCTTTAACTTCATTAAACTCATTTGTTGATAAAGCTACTATTAAATAGTCTCCTTGCTCCTTGGCTCTCTTTAATATGTTTATATGACCATAATGCAATAAATCAAATGTGCCGTAAGTAATTACTTTTTTCATTATTAAATTCCTCCAAAAAAAATAAATTGCTTTATTATTTATATTTTACTTTATTACTTATTATAATACTCTGGATGGAAATCAGCAACTGTTTGGAATAAAATGGAATGGGGTCAGACCCCCACCCATTTTATGGGTGGGGGTCTGACCCCGTTACATAAAATGGATTTATTTTTTTATAGCTTTAAAATCTTTTTTTATAATTCTCTTTTCATTGTACATCTTTTCATCAGCCAAATTTATAATTTCATCAATATACTCATCAGAGTTAAATTTAAATTCTTCTATTCCGTGGCTTGCACTTATTATATATTTTCTATTTTCCATTTCATTTATATTTCTAAAGTCATCATATATCCTATTCCAAATACTTTCTGCTTGTACTATATCAGAGTCTACAAAAATTATTAAAAATTCGTCTCCTCCTAGTCTTATTATGAAATCTGACTCCCTTATATTTTTTTTAATTTGATCTACTATAGTTAAAATAAGCTCGTCCCCTGCTTCATGTCCTAAATTATCATTAACTTCTTTTAGACCATTTATATCGGAGAAACAGATACTTACTTTCCCTTTATCTTTCATAAAGTCTCTATATATTTTATTTAATAGCTCAAATCCAGCACGTCTATTGAGAACTCCTGTCATTGCATCATATTCTGAAAAATATTTTATTTTTTCCTTTGACATTTTGTTCAATGTAACTACAATTGCAAAACTTAAAGCTGCTATAAATATAAAGAAAAAGATGTATTTATCATTTTTCACCTTGTAGACTATATTTGAGTATATATCTGTGAAAATCATCAATTTATTTTCATTGCTTTTAGGAATGAATGATACTGCCTTCCAATTTTTCTCTCCTAATACTATGGATTTATTACGATTTTCTATATCCACCGTTAAAGTACCTGCATCTTCAATTATATTTGTATAAGAAAAATATCCATTTTTTGTACTTAATGTTCCAATTTTATTACTATTTATACTTTCCCACTCTTTAGCAAATTCATTTTTAAAGTTTATATCTTTCTTATTTTCATACATAAATGTCCATTCTTTATCTTTATTTTCAGAATTATATAGCCAGTATCCATTATCATTTAATAAAAATATATTTCCATAACTTGTTGATGCAGTTTCTTCAAATTGCTTTAATATATATTTTGCACAATAATTTAATACTACAATGCCTTTTAACTTACCATCATTGCCAAAAACAGGTGTAGAAAATCTGATCATAGGTTTATCAGGAGTTTCTATTTTCCCATTTTCTTCATTCAAATCTAACTTTGAAACATAGGTTTGATCTTTTTCCAATCCAATTGTATCTTTAAAATAATATCTGTCTTTTTTATTTTGAAGATGCTCCTTATCAACCAGAACTGAACCATTTTCAAAGTAATTCACTCTAATTTTTTCATTTCCTTCTATATCTATATACCTTATTTGATCATATATCTTTCTTCTGTCTGAAAATGCTTTCCATTCGTTTTCTATATCTTTAAAGTCATCAGTATCAATACTATTATATTTAAAGTTGTCAGCGATATACAAAACATCTGAAACTATTCTATCTATTCTAGAGGAAATTATACTCTGTTCTACAGCCACTAAACGTTGCTCATTCTTTATAACCTCATTTTTTTTCAATTTATTTGTTTCCATTTGCATAAACACTGATATTAATAGGTATGTAAAACTAAATGTAATAAATATAACCAAAGAATATAATACTATGGTTTTTCTCTCTTTTGTCAATGCTCTAATGCTCATTTTATCCCCCTTTAAACTAATGCATACAAATACTTTAAAATTTAATATCTAATATACACTAATATAGTTCTCCACTAATTTTCTCAAGTTTTATTTATATTTCTAAAACAGTGTTATTATACTATAACGTACAATATATTACAATATTTTCTCCTCTCATTATAATCAGACCAACTGGAATGAATTGGGAGGGGGTCAGACCCCGTTCCAAAAAATGGAATGGGGTCTGACCCCATTTCATTTTTGGGACCCCATTCCATTTCTTTGTAAAAAGTGATAAAATATACTAAAATTAAGTTTAAGGGGGAAATACAATGAATAACTTATTAAATAAGATAAAGGAAGAAATGAAATTAGTAAGTAAAATCAGTGATGTTATTAGAATTGTAGACCCAATAAATATGACTTCAATGATTGCTAAGGAAAATGAAATTGAAGGTATTGAAAGTAAATGCTATGATTTTTGGAAAAGAAATACTAGGTGTAATAACTGTATTTCCATGAGGGCATTAAATAAAAAAGATATATTTTTAAAGATAGAATACACTTCTAACAAAGTTTTTTTAATAATGGCCATACCTTGTGATGTAGATGGTAAAACATATATTATAGAAACTTTAAAGGAGATATCAAAAGATAGAAATATATTTTATGATAAAGATCATAATTCAAATTTAAGTAAGATTATTGATGAAATAAATGATAATACTATTATTGATAAAATCTCAGGTTTGTATAATAGAGACTATATCGATGAAAGATTAGCTGTAGATATAAATAATAGCATTATTTACGGATATCCAATGTCAATAATTAAGGTAACCATAGATTATTTAAGAAGCATCGGATACAAGTATGGTAAAGATATAGAAGAAAAGTTAGTAGCAGATGTAGCTAATATGTTTAAAGAGCTAATTTTAAATAAATCAAATTGGATTGGAAGATATGACATGGATTCATTTCTTATTGTTTTAAATAATGAAAGTAGTAATAAAGAGATTTTAGATATACTGAATCAATTATTTAGCAATTTTACAATTAGATATAATGATATAGATACTAAAGTAACCACAGATACTATAGCATACTCCATTGATGGTATAAATAAAAATGTTGAAAGCATTTTAGAAGAAATCCATGATCAGTTCCACGGAAAGAATTATAATAATATTCATTGTGGTAATGGAGAGCTAAATAATGAAAGGTTGTCTAAACTTCACTACAAAATTAAAGACATGCAAGAGGTTTTAAACGAAGTATGTGTGACAGTAGAAGATAACATTGATTATGAAAAAAGGCTAGAAATTAGTCAATATTTAGATGAACTCATTGTAATGTATATGCAAAGCTTAAAAAAATGTAGTAATGACTAAAAATTATAATCAGACCCCTGATACAAAATATAAGGGGTCTGATTATATGTCATATTTAACTATTAAAAATTTTCCTTAGGATACTATATAAATATAAAGCTATGAAGAGTTTAGTTAAAGAACCCCTACCCTTTAACTTATCTGCTCCTTTTTCATATCTAGGAAATAAAATCTCTCTAAAGTAACGACGAAACCATATTTCTTTTCTCCCTTACTATTAATATAACTATCAGTGTTTATCTTTCCTTCAACCCCTAACTTACTGCCTTTTGTAACATATTGGTAAAGTATTTCTGCCTGCCTACCAAAGGCAACTACATTAATAAAAGCAGCATTGTTATCCTTATCTTTATGTCTATACTCATTTACAGCTAATGTAAACTTAGTATAGCTTCCTTTCCCCTCTGAGCCATCATAAGTTTTTAATTCTAGCTCCCTTACTACGTTACCAATTAAAGTTACTTTATTCATAAAACATTACCTCCATAAGTTAATTTGTTTTAATTATTAACACGAACATACAATCTTATTCAATGTATTTAAAATAATTTAAAAAGCATACAAAACTATTAATTTGTATGCTAAGCCTCTGACTCCATGATAATTTTGTTCACTTATTAATAAAATCAGTTTATAATTATAAAATGTATATAAAAAATCGCATATAAAAATTTAAAAATGTAACAAATCACTTAAATGAATAAGTTTTACTTATATTTTTTTCATAAGGAGAATTGCTAGAATGCTAAAAAATAATCGCATTAAATATATTATAACTATTTTTTCAATATCTACTTGTATTATTAGTTTAATCTTCTTTATATTAACAGCACATTACATATCCCTAGAATTTATTAATGTTATAGGAGAAGGAGCAATGGATTCTGCTTCTCTATTAGCAAAACACATTACCTTAAGCAACAAAGATGTGGACAAACTAGTAAATATGGAGTATTCCCATATTGCTTCATATAGCAAAAATCAGGAATTGCAATCATTGATAGAAAATATCGACTTTGCTTACGATTTTGATTGTGTATATGTGGTTCATAGGTTAAAACCAAATGAGATTAAATATACTATAAATGAAGAAAATAAAGACTTTTTCAAAAGTGAAGTTGGTACACCACTTGATATAATCTGGTTATTGGATGTCCCTATATTGGCCACTAATGAAATTAGCTATGAAGAGTATTTTTCAAAGGATATTAAACGTTTTACTTATTCAAATGATCATTTCACCACTTTATTAAATGAAATAAAGCCATCTTTTTCATTTATAGAAGATGAATATGGAAGGGTAATATCAAGTTATGCTCCTCTTTGGAGTTTAGAAGGAGATTTCATTGGATATTTAGGACTGGATATAAGGATGGATACATATAAACATTATAGAGATAAAATAATACTCTTATTAGGAATATTATTTTTGTGTACAACAATATCTCTTTCTTTTATATTTTCCAATGTTTATTTAAGAAGTGTAAAGAAATCACGAAAGAAAATATATTATGACACTCTTACCAATACATATAATCGACGTTATTATGATGAATGTTTTGAAAATATTATGAATTCTAAAGATGCTATGAATTCCTTTGTTTCTGTGATGATGATAGATGTAGATGACTTCAAGAAAATTAATGACAAATATGGACACGAAAAAGGAGATCAATGTTTGCGTAAAATCTCAGAGATTTTCACCAAAAGTTCTGTTGACATATTAATTCGTTACGGTGGCGATGAATTTATCGCTGGTTGCTTTACAATGAATAAACAGCGATTAACAGAAATCATGGATAGTATTATGTATGAAATTAGTTTACTTAACTTATTTAATGACGAAAATAAAATAACACTTTCTATAGGTATATGTACAGTATATAAAGATGGTTTTTATATAAAAGATTTTAATAAATTAATATCTAGAGCAGATGAAAACTTGTATATTGCAAAGAAAAATGGAAGAAACCAATACTATATAACAGAATATACTTCATGTTCTTAGAGCCTGTAAATATTTTTGTGTTCTTCACGGCGTAACCCTTTAATATCACTAGAGTTAAGCCTTCTAGGAGAGATTAATTAGAGACTAGCTTTAATTT
>NZ_DJBA01000064.1:0-36096 GCF_002435615.1 Clostridium sp. UBA5988
GGAATGGATATAATTATGAAAAGAGTTAAATTTATTTATAATCCTTACTCGGGAGAAAATTCAATAATAAACAACATAGATAAGGTAATCAAAATTCATCAACAGTATGGATATACTATAGAACCTTTTAGAATTAGTAATGATGCTGATATTAGAGATGCGCTCATTGAAATAGATGAAAGCTATAAGTATATACTGATAGCAGGAGGAGATGGGACTATTGATTCAGTAATAAATAAGATGAAGCAAAATAACGTAGATATTCCTGTAGGTTTTTTACCAGTGGGTACAGCTAACGATTTTGCTAAATACTTAGGAGTGCCTAATGATATATCTGCTGCTTGTAAGCAAATTTTAGATGGTAAAGTCAAGCGTTTTGATCTTGGTAGAATAAATGATAAATACTTTGTAAATGTAGCTAGTGCAGGACTGTTTACAGATATATCTCAAAAAACTGATAATAGTCTTAAAAACACAATGGGAAAGCTAGCTTATTATGTAAAAGCTGCAGAAGAGGTTAAAAATCTAAAAAAAATAGATGTTAAGATTACTTCTCCAGTAGTAAATTTTGAAGGTAAAATATATACTATACTAGTATTTAATGGTCAAACAGCAGGAAATATTAAATTTGCAGATTACTCAGAAGCAGATGATGGATTATTAGATGTGGTTGTTATAAAAAAGGAAATTTTGAAAAATGCTTTTAATAATTTAATTATTATGATGAAAAAAGGTCAAGTTGCTGATATGGATGGAATACTTTATTTCAAATGTAAAGAGCTAACCATAGATTGTGATGAGAATATAGCTACAGATATTGATGGAGAAAAAGGACCTGATTTTCCACTTGATATCACCTGTGAACGTAGGTCTATTAAAATAATAGGATACAAAGAGGAGTAATGTTTTCATAAAACATATAAAAAAGTAATATATATAAATATAATTATTATTTTGGAGTGTGGATTTTGAATATTTATATATATTTGTTTTTAATTTTAGCCATGATATTTTTGAGTTATGAGTCTATAACCTCAAGCATAAGGTATTGCCCTGTTAAAATAAAAGAAGTACTTACCATATCCTTTATCCTAATTATATTAAGAATAATTAGCTTACTAGTGCTTCTTCTAGCAGATAACATGAAAAGTGTATACTTAATGAAGAATTTAGTGTTTTTAAACATTATATATATTCCTATAATTATATATACTTGTTTATATGTTTTTTATAGAAATACAAGGATGGATATAAAATGGTTTTATGGAATTTTTATTATAGGCATAGTTATTTATTTGATATGTATGTTTAAAGTTCCTATGGAGTATTATATATCATTATCCTATGGATATAATGTTATTCTAAGTAATCTGTTACCATATAAAATATTATTGTGTATTAATGGATTATCGTTTTTTATGGGGATAAAAAGCTTTAGGTATAAGCATAGTGTAAAGTGGGGTACAGCATTAATTGGTATAGCTTCTCTAGTATTTGTAGGAACCACTGCAATAACATTACAAAGCAGTGAAAATATAGGTTATTTGCTAATCGGTGATTTATCATGGATGGTGGTACTTTATGGAAGTATTAGAACTTTTAAACAGAGAATAGTGGAAGGCATAAGATAGATATAAAATAAAAGGCTATTTGAGATTTATGTTCAATTTAAATCTTAAATAGCCTTTATCTGTTAGATGAATGTTAATAAATTATTTTCTATAAGAAGCCTTCTTAGCTCTTTTATTTGGGGTAGTATTTTTAGATGATTTTTTTAAATTAGTGTTCTTTACATTACTTTTTTCCTTATTGTTAGGAGTTTGAGAAGACTTTCTTTTTATAATAGGATTAGTTGGAATTAGACAATTCTTACCGTTACCTATTAAATCTTCTCTATGACAACTAATTAGAGCTGACTTAACTAGATTGTGATTTTCGGGGTTCCCAAATTGTAAAAGAGCTCTTTGCATATTTTTTTCCTTTTGACATTTGGTTACATAAACTTTTTTATTAGTAAAAGGATTTATACCAGTATAATATATGGTAGTTGATAAGCTACCTGGTGTAGGATAAAAGTCTTGAACTTGCTCTGGCATATGTCCCATGGATTTTATATATTGTCCTAGCTCTATGGCAGCATTTAAATCACTACCAGGATGACTAGACATAAGATATGGTACCACAAACTGTTTCTTTCCTAATTTTTTATTAATGGCATGATATTTTGTTATAAACCTTTCATAAACCTCTTTAGATGGTTTACCCATTTCACAAAGTACTTTATCACTTATATGTTCAGGAGCTACTTTTAGTTGACCACTTATATGGTATTCACAGAGTTCATTAAAAAATTTTGGATTTTTATCGTATATTAGGTAATCATATCTGATACCAGAACGAATAAAAACTTTTTTTACCTTAGGTAAGGTTCTAACTTTTTTTAGAAGACTTAAATATTCAGTATGATCTACTATTAAGTTTTTACAAGGTGTAGGAAACATACACTGCCTATCCTTACAAACTCCATGTTCTATTTGTTTTTTGCAAGCCCTCTGTCTAAAATTAGCTGTTGGACCACCAATATCATGTATATATCCTTTAAAGTCTTTATCCTCCGTTAAAAGTTTAGCTTCCGATACTATAGAATCTTGACTCCTATTTTGAATAACTCTACCTTGATGGTAAGTTAGAGCACAAAAGGAACAACTTCCATAACAACCTCTATGACTAGTTATAGAAAACTTAACTTCTTTAAGAGCGGGTATACCACCAGCTTCTTCATAAATAGGATGATAAGTTCTAGTATAAGGTAAATTATAAACCCTATCCATTTCCTTAGTACTTAAAGGTTTCTGAGGTGGATTCTGAACTACAAATCTATCACCATAAGGCTCTACTAATGGCTTACCCCATACGGAGTCTTGTTCTCTAGAAGAAAGAAAATAGCTGTTAGCATAAGCTTTTTTATCAGAAATAATTTCGTCAAATGAAGGCAACAATATATAGTCTTTAAGTTTATCTAATTTATTGCTCACATAGGAAGTTCCTCTAACTGAAGTAATATGATTAATTGGTTTTCCATATCTTAACAAATTGGCGATTTCAACTATAGGGTTTTCACCCATACCATATATTAAAAGATCGGCCTTGGAATCAAGAATTATACTTTTTCTAATTTTATCATCCCAATAGTCATAGTGGGCAAATCTTCTAAGACTAGCTTCTATACCACCAATAATTATAGGTGTATTTTTATATGCTTCTCTAGCTCTGTTTGAATACACTATAACAGCTCTATTTGGTCTATAACCACCCTTACCACCAGGAGAATAAAGATCATCATGTCTTTTCTTTTTAGCAACAGTATAGTGGTTTACCATAGAATCTATATTTCCGGAGTTTATAAGAAATCCATATTTAGGTTCACCAAGTTTTTTAAAGTCTTCACAAGAGTCCCAACTAGGTTGAGCTATAATTCCCACAGAAAAACCTTCGCTTTCCAAAAGTCTTCCAATTATCGCAGTTCCGAAGGATGGATGATCTATATATGCATCTCCAGTTATTATTATAAAATCAAGTTGAGAAATATGATTTTTTTTCATATCTTCTCTAGAAATAGGTAAAAATTGTGTATTACTTTTCATAGGTTTTCTTATATAAACTTACTTCGAGTAATTAAATTCTTAAAGAGAATACTAATAACAATATTAATTTCAATAATATCAGCAAGTTTATAATAAGATACCTCCTTTCTCGCACTAATTTGTACATTAAACTATATTATCATAATAAGAGACAAATATGAATAGGACTATTATAGGAAAATTTTATGTAAAAGTTAGATTTACTTAGAATAATATAGTAAATTGAATAAAAATAGAGAAAAGTCATGATATTACATAAATATGAAGAAATTCAACCAAATTTGAATAATATAGTTACAAAATTAAATATGTAGACTATAATAAGTAATATAAATATATTTAATTAGGTGGTGAGAAATTAATGGACGGTGGGCCTTTGTTGTGTAAGGACTGTGATGACATTTATAAATCGAATAGAAATAGAGGAGTACTGTTTATTAAGTTATAGACACTTATATACATATTCCTCTATTGAAGGAGGAATAACATGGATAGACTATCAGAATTTTATCTAAGTAGTATTTTAAACAGATGGGTTTATGATGAATTAAATTATTGTATAGGAAAGCTAGAAGATATTTATGTAACTACAGATTATGGATATCCAAGGGCTATTGGATACAAGATTAAAAATGGAAGAGAAATTGAAAACTTTGAATTTAGAAATATTGATGTGTATAAAGAAAATGGTAAATTCATTATAAAGGTTGTACAAGTTAAAGATATAATTCCAAGGAAATATTCATATCTTTTATCTCAACATTTATTAGATAAAGATATAGTAGATGTAAATGGTAAAAAAATAGTTAGAGTTGTTGATTTGAAAATGGTTAAAAGAAATGGCTATTTAACTGTGATTGGAGTAGAGTCAGGTACTTTAGCAATTGCTAGAAAAATGAGAATTGAGAATCCAATAAAGCATGTATATGCTCTGTTTAATAAAGAACCAAAAGAAAATCTAATAAGTTGGGAGAGTGTTCAATCTTTAGAGATGGTAGATTCTTCTTTAAAGTTAACAACTCCATACAATAAGTTAAGTAAGTTACATCCAGCTGATATTGCTAAAATTCTTGAAGATTTATCATTAGAAGACAGAGTTAAAGTCATAGATGGATTAGATATAGATTTAGCTTCAGATACCTTAGAAGAAGTTGACCATGATATGGTAAAGGATATTTTAAAAAATTTGAGTGAAGATAAGGCGAGGGAAATACTGGATATTATGCCCAATGATGAAATTGCTAATATGTTAGATGATATGGACGAAGAAACTACCAATCGTGTATTAGTGAATTTAGATGATGATGATGAAAATGAAATTAGAGATCTTATGAAATATGAGGATGAAGTAGTTGGTAATATAATGAACACTGATTTTATATCCTTCAACATAGATATAACCGTAAAAGAAACTATTAATATACTAAAAGAGCTTAGACCAGATGAAGAAATAGCTCATTATATATATATTGTTGACAAAGAAGAAAGGCTACAAGGAACTGTTCCTCTAATTGATTTAGTGATATCTGATTCAGATGCTAAACTAAAGTCAATGATGAATACACAACCATTTAAAGTGGTGGATACAGATGAAATTGATGTTGCTATAGCTATAGCTGTAAAGTATGACTTATACTCTGTACCCGTTGTGGATGAAGATGATAGGCTATGTGGCATTGCGGTGATGGGAGATATTATAGATGAAATTTTGTCTCCAAGCTGGAAGCGAAGAATAAAAAGAATGTCATAGTACAATATAATATATCTTAAATAACTTTAATAGGCACTTGGATTAAGGATTTAATCTAAGTGCCTATTTTTGAAAATTTATAACTACATATTATAATGACTTACTTAGACTCATATATTTTATATATGGAGGTGAATGGTTTGAAAAAAAAGTTTATGAGAATAACTTTCCTATTACTAACAATATTATTTATTGTTAGTTCTTTCATACTAATAAAGGTACAAATTATTATTAGAAATCATGAAAATCTTATATATAAAGGAATTAGTATTAATAAAATAGATGTTTCACTTTTAAGCAAAGAAGAAGCTATTTTTAAAGTAGATAAAGATATAACAAATATAAATGTAAATAGAAATGTAAAAGTTCAAATTGATGAAAAGAGTTATGAAATATCTTTTAGTGAGCTAGGTGTTAGTGAGAATGTAGAAGAGATTGTTGATATGGCATTACTTTGGGGAAAGGAAGGTGGTTTTATAGGTAAATATAAAAATATTAAGAAGGGTATAGACAGGGAGTTTTATACGGAAACAAGTCTAAAGGATGATAGTTTTAACAAGTTTTTAAAGTTTATAGAAAAAGAACAAAATAAGTCACCAGTAAATGCAACAGTAGACCATGATTGGAGTGGATTTCTTATAACTCCTCATGAAATAGGTAGAAAGATAAATGGAGATGCATTAAATAAAAGTATTATAGAAGCTATAGATAATAGTGTTGATGATGGTGATATTATTGTAAATGCGGATTTTAATAAGGTGTTTCCTAAGATTATGGAAGATGACTTAAAAAGTATAAATACTAAGATAGCATCCTATACAACTAGTTTTACAAATTCTAGTTTTGGAAGGTGTAGGAATATTGAAATGGCAGCTAAGTATATAGATAATACCATAATTATGCCAGGAGATGAGTTTAGTTTCAATAAGGTTGTAGGAGCAACCACACCAGGAAAAGGTTTTGAATATGCAAAGGTAATTAAAAATGGAGCTTTTATAGATGAAATTGGAGGAGGGGTGTGTCAAGTTTCTTCAACTTTATATAATGCCGTACTAAAAAGTAATTTATATATAACAGAAAGAAAAAATCACAGTAAGATAATATCATATGTACCCATGGGACAGGATGCCATGATAGCTTATGGAGCTTCAGATTTTAAGTTTAAAAATAATTATAGCTATCCTATTTTACTTGAAGTTATTGTAAAAAACAAAGAAATAACTTTTAATATATTTTCTAATGAAGAAGAACGGGATCCCCACTATGAAATAAGAAGTGAAATTACAAAGGAAATAAAGCCTAAAGAAGAAATTATTTATGATTATAGCTTAGAAGAGGGCAAAATAGTGATAGAAAAAAGTGGTGTAAGTGGGTATATAGTAAATACCTATAGAATTAGATATGAAAATGGTGAAATAGTAGAAAAAATTTTAGTTGGTGAAAGTATATATGCTAGTAAAAATAGTGTTGTTAGAATAGGAAAAGATTAAAGTTATTACCCAGATATATGCATAGAATGTCTATATCTGGGTAAAATTTTTAAAAAATTCAAAAAATTAAAAGGTTTTTTTGGTGATGTTACCGAAATAGTAAGAATAAAATAATGGACAAAATTGGGAGGATTAAAATGAGAAACAATGTAGAACTTATTGAAAATATTGTTACTAATATAGAAAAAGTTATAGTTGGAAAACAAAAGGAGATTTATGATATCATGAAAGGTATGATTTCAGGAGGTCATATTTTAATAGAAGATGTACCAGGAGTTGGAAAGACAACTTTGATAAAAGCCATAAAAGAAAGTTTGAACTTAACATATAGTAGAATTCAATTTACACCTGACTTACTTCCGTCAGATATTACTGGTATCTCAATTTACAATGCTGGTACAGGGAAATTTACTTTTAATAAGGGACCTATATTTTCAAATATAGTGTTAGCAGATGAGATTAATAGAACATCACCAAAAACACAGTCTGCACTATTAGAAGTCATGGAAGAAATGCAAGTTTCAGAAGGAGGAATAACCTATGAGGTAGAGAAGCCATTTTTTATAATGGCTACAGAAAATCCTATCGAATATGAGGGAACTTTTTCTTTACCAGAGGCTCAACTGGATAGATTTATGATAAAAGTACATCTTGGTTATCCAAGCAAGATGGATGAAGCTTATATTTTAAATTTGTATAGACAGGAAAATCCATTAGATGAATTAATGCCAGTGGCTTCAAAAGAGGATATAATAAATATTCAAAAACAGGTTAAAGAGATAAAGGTTAATGATGAGATTAACAAGTATATAGTAAATATTATTGATGCCACAAGAAATCATAAAGAGATTGTATTAGGTGGAAGTACGAGAGCTTCATTAGCATTACTTAGGGTTGCACAGGCTACAGCCTTAATAAAGAATAGAAATTATGTAATACCAGAAGATGTTAAAGAAAATGTCAAGTTAGTTCTTTCGCATAGGATAATATTAACCAATGGCTCCATTGCCAGGGGAATAAAGGCTGAAAATGTTTTAGAAGAAATTTTAAATGTGGTAATAGCTCCAAAGGTGAGAGTATATGTTGAAGATTAAAAAGTCCTATTTTATATTAACTATTCTATCTTGTATTTTTGCTCTGTTTTCAGGAGGAAATTTACCCTATTCTATTTTTTATTGCCTTATCTTAGTGTTGATCATTACAAGTATATATATTTATTTTGTAAGTAAAAATTTAAATATTGATGTAGTTAGTAATAAAAAGGAAATAATTGCTGGTGAAAATAATAATATTATTATAAAGGTATACAATGATTCAATATTTCCAATTTCATATATGGAAATTGAAAATTCTCTTTTAAAAAGAATTATGAATAAATATAGAGGAGATATTATTTCTATAAAAATAAATGGTAATAAATTCATAAAAAAAGATATAAAAATACCAATTAGAGGTGACTATAAGTTAGGGAGCACAACGAGTATAGTTAGTGATATATTTGGAGTTTTTACTTGGAAAAATTCTTATAGCCATAAAGAAACTATAAAGGTATATCCTAGTATATACCCTTTGAAGAGCATTAAAATTAAAGGCGCTAATTTAAGAGAGTTTAATACTAAAACAATAATGCAGGAGCTAAACAAAGGACCGGAAAGCTTAGAAACTATTAAAAATATTAGAGAATATAGAATTGGAGATAGTTATAGAAGGGTAAACTGGAAGGTTACTGCAAAACATGGAAAATTATTTGTAAAGGAATATGAAAGTAGTGAAAGTCCTCGTATACATGTGTTTTTAGACTTAAGAAAAGATCCTTTTAGTATGGATAAGGATGGAGTAAGAGAGGAAGAACTTGTAGAGTTTTTCTTATCTCTAATAAAATATATGCAGGAGAAAAGTGCTAATTCACAAGCTATAATTATAGGAGAAAATACTGAAGTTTTTAATATTAGCAATAAGGAGCATTTAGAAGGGTTAAAAACTCATATGGTAAGTAAGTACAGTGAGGGAAGAGGTAAGTTGCCTCTTTTTATGAAGAAGTTTATGTATAATGTGAATAAGAAAAGTGCTGTTGTCATAGTAACCTATGATATGAGTAAAGAAAATATAGATTACTTTGTAAATTTATCTACAGAGGGATATGAAGTTACATTATTTTATTTAGATAAAATACCTAAGGTTAGTGATGATGCTATTTCACATATGTTAAATAAAGGTATAAATTGTTATAGCATAGAAGAAATAAGGTGATGCCATGAGAGCGATTGAAGAAAAAATATTAAAATCTTTTTTAGTTATTATAAATTTTACATTAGTAATAAAGCTTATAGTAGATTGTTTTAAAATAGAGGAACTAAATTTTGTGTTTTTAATTCTACTATTTGCCATGGGTATACTAATTTACCTGTTTTTTTCTAAAGTACTTAATAGTATAAGAAAAAAAATAATCTTTTTTATTATTATTTTTATTTTATTAGGGATAATTATTTATAAAACATCTGGAATATTTGTATTGAAGGAAATTGAAGTGATATCACTTAATTTAAAAAATATAAATAATGCAGCCCTTAAAGCTAAAAATATTAACTTTGAGGAGTTTATTCATATATTCTCAATAGGAATTCCTTTACTTATAGCTGTGCTTATATCTATAACTCAGAAATTCATATATACTCCTTTGTTTTTTTCCATAGGTGTTTTTGTGATTTTCTGGTATCAAATATTCTATAAAAATGTTATTCCTAACATTCCTTATTTTTTAGCAGCTGTTATTATAACATTAGGAACAGGAGAATATATTAAAAGATGCAGGGAATATAGAGGAAGAGAAGTTAAAATAGATATTAATATAACATACATGATTACGTTAATACTAATACTTGCTTTACTAATTCCTGGATTAGTATTTATGCTTCCACAAGAATACAAAGGGAAAACTGTAGACAGTGTTACTACTTTTTTTAGAAATGAATTTGCAAGAAAAAAAGAAAAGGAAAAAGATCCTTCTTTAGAAGCTTTGAAGGGAAGCTTTTCAATGAAACAAAGTGGGTATAGTGACTCATCTACAATTTTAGGAGGATCAATAGCATTAAATCGTAGAGAGGTGTTTAAAGTAATATCAGATAAGCCTTTTTATTTAAGAGGAAAGGCTATGGATTATTATACAGGAAGATCATGGATAAAATCTGAAGATAAAGTAATGAGAAGGGTTGAGATTAGTGAAGCTTCCAATATGCCCATGTATAAACTTATACAACCAACAAAAGATGAAAGTTTTCAGGCTCAAGAAAAAACAATAACTATAATTCCAGGAAAAAACTTTAAAACTACTTCTTATTTTACCCCTAATAATAGTAATAAAATTATTAATGATAGTAAGGATTTGTTTGTGGATCTAATTCCTGTATTTATGAGTGATGTGGAGATAACAGAACCCTACAAGGTTAGTTATATATCTTATGGTGATTTTGATAATTATCTTGAAGGAATTCAAAATTCTATGTATAAAAAAACTCCATTGAATGAAAATTATATAATGCCTCAAAGGGAGTTTGGAGTTGATGATTATTCTTATAGAGAGAATTTAATGTCATCAATAGATACATCTAAAGGTATGGAGTATGTAAATAAAGAAAGTTCCTTTTTAAATAACTTTATGCTACATTACATGAATTATCTTCAGCTTGATGCTCCTATTAATGATGAAGTATATAAAATAGTTGATGATATATTAATTGGTGAAGCAAAAGCAAAAGAAAAGACTGTGGAGGAGCTAACCACTCACGACAAAGCTTTAGCTATAAGAAGTTATTTGATGAAAAATTATAAGTATGTTACTAATGTTGGAGATAATGATGAATATAACGATTTTGTGAGCAATTTTATACTGTTAGATAAGAAAGGATATTGCACTTATTTTGCGTCTGCAACAGTAATGATGTGTAGAATTGCAGGTGTTCCAGCTAGATATGTAGAAGGATTTAAGATGTCAGATGATAAAGGAGAAGATGGTAGCTATAAGGTAACTAACGCTGACGCTCATGCATGGGCAGAAATACTTATAAACCCTTATAGGAATCAATGGGCCATAGTAGACTCAGCACCAACTCCTACTGAACATGAAGAAGCTCAAGAAGAAATTGAATTAGAAAATACAGCAACAGAAAGTAATCCCAATAATGAATCCAATAATAATAAAATTAATAAAAATAAGCCAGGATTTAATGAAGAGGAAAGCGAAATGGGGGAAGATGATAAATTTAATAGATATATAGGAATATATGTAACTACAGGAGCATTAGCTGTAATGATAGCTATATTTGCTGGACTGTATGAGATTAATAAGATGAGAATTGTTAATAATAAAAGCATGATACCTTTATATAATTATTATTTAAAAAGACTAAGAACTCAAGGCATAGTAAAAAGTAAAAGTAGTGGAGATCTAGAATTTGTAGATTCTATAAGGGATAGAGATCTACAAAATAGATTAAGAGATATTGTAAATTTGGTCTATGATGAGTTTTATGGAGAAATATTATCAAGTACCTTTGAAAAAAAAGAATATTTCATGTATATTGAGAATTATATTAAGGAAAGAGAAAAATGGTATAAATACATTATTAATAAGTATTTTGTATTTAATCTATGGAGGGACTAATGAAATATAAATTAATTTGTGTTGATATGGATGGCACATTATTAAATAGTAAAAAGAAAATATCTGAAAGAAATTTAAATGCAATCAATGAAGCTCATAATAAAGGAGTTAAATTTGTAGTTGCCACAGGAAGAATATTTGTGTCAGCCAATTATTATGGGGATATAATAGGGGTGAAAACTCCTATTATAGCTTCAAATGGAGCTTATATTAGAGAAAAAGATTTAGATAAAGCTATATATGAAGAGTATCTAAATAAAGAAGAATGTAGAGTCATTTTAAAATTATTAGAAAAGTATGATATTATGCCTCAATTTTATAGTACTGACACAATATATACAGAAGAGATAAAACATTCAGCATTGATATATAGTAAAGCAAATGCAACCTTACCTAAAAATAGACAGGTAACCATAAGAATTATAAGTGAATGGGAAAAATTATTTGAAGAAAATGAAAATTTGATTAAGGTTATGGTAGTACATGAGGATAAAGAGAGAGTTATAGCTGCAAAGGAAGAATTTTTAAATCTAAAAAGCTTTGAAGTAGTAAGTTCTATGGAGAGTAGCTTTGAGATTATGAAAAAGGGGACATCCAAGGGAGAAGCAGTAAAGAAAATATGCCAGTATTATGGAATTCATAGAGAGGAAGTAATTTGTATGGGAGACAACGAAAACGACATTTCTATGATTAAATTTGCTGGGGTAGGTGTAGCTATGGGAAATGCTGAAGAAGTTGTAAAGAAACAAGCAGATTATGTGACTCTTAGTAATGAAGATGATGGAGTTGCTCATGTCATTGAAGAGTTTATATTAAAATAGAATGATAAACAAAGTTTTTAAAGTTATAAACTTTACATAGAAATAGAAATGAAGTATTATATCTTTATCAAGCCTGAACAGGCTTATTTTTAGGAGGACGTAATAGTGAACTTAAACATAGTATTATTTCAACCAGAAATTCCTCAAAATACTGGGAATATAGGTAGAACTTGTGTACTTACTAACTGTAAGCTGCATTTAATAAAACCTTTAGGATTTAGCTTGGATGAAAAAGCAGTAAGAAGGGCTGGACTTGACTATTGGCCACAGTTAGAGTTAGAAATTCATGAAAGTTATGAAGCTTTAAGGGGAAAATATAAGAGTGGAACATTTTATTTTTGTACTACTAAAGGAACTAAATATTATAATGAACCCAATTTTAAAGAAGGAGATTTTTTAGTATTTGGTAGAGAATCTAAAGGATTACCTGATTATATAAGAGAAGAAAATAAAGAAAATCTTATAAAGGTGCCTATGGTAGATACTACAACTAGATCTCTTAACCTTTCTAACACAGTTGCTATAATTGCTTATGAGGGATTGAGACAAATAGGATTTAAAAATATGAAGTAGTATATTAAAAGGATATGATTTAAGGTCATATCCTTTCATGTTATTATAAACAGAATAAAAGTTTATATTTTAAATTATAATATACAAATAAATTTATTGTACGTTGGGTGGTTTAAATATTCTATAATAACAATAAAGTACAAAAATTAATTTACAGAAAAATAATAACCATATTTAAAAAAGTTAAAAAAATATCAATGTGTTTTTACGTTTATACGCTTAGGCATTTGAATATATCATAGGTAAACTTATTTTAAAATTTTTTCTAAAAATAAAAAAATAGGTATATGAGTATGCGTTAAGGGTTGGTATGCAATGAGTTTATCCATATTAATAAAGGATATATATATAGGATATAATGGCATATAAAATTAACAGAATATTTTAATTAAAAAAACTTTATAGAAACTATAGAAAAATCAAATAACAAAACAATAAAAATATGTAGAATATTAGACAAATATATTATATACTAATATTAAAGATAGAAAGTAAAGAAAATAATAATTTTGGATGATATTTTCGGGAGAGAATCTATTAAATTAGGTAGCCGAAGAAGCAAGTATTTATTTTGCCAAATAAATATGAAACTCTCAGGCAAAAGGACCGAAAACGGACAAAACTCTGGAAAGCGTATATGCACCGAAGGAGCAAAACTCTCAGGTTAAAATACAGAGGCATAGGGCAAAATATATTAATATTTTGCGCTATGCTTTTTTATATGCACCTAATAGGAGGAATTTAAATGATAGAACCATTATTTATTGTAACTAACAATCCTATGTCAAAAGAAAAATTCGAAGAAAAGTTTAAAGTAGAGTTTATAGATGTGCCGCAGTTGGATATACTAAAAAAGGTAAGGAATTATATTCATAAAGGTAATAGAATACTTACTCATCCATTGATGGGAAGCGTAAAGCCCAATGAAACTCCTTACAGAACTGTTTGTGTTTCAACGGAGGTTGTCAATGGGGTTGATTTACAGTCTTTGGAAATCATAGAAAATGCTATAGTTACAACAGAAAAATTTTTAAGAGATTTTAACACTCCCAAATGGAGTGAAAAAATATTAACAGATTTTCAAGTAATAGATTCAGACTTAATAGATCATGCTATTAACTAAGGGAGGTATATTGATATGTCACAAATTTATGACACTATAATAATTGGAGGAGGACCTGCAGGATTATCAGCAGGATTATATGCTTCAAGATCACGAATGAAAACGTTAATCATTGAGAGAGCAAAATATGGTGGTCAGGCAACAACAACTGACGAACTAGAGAATTATCCAGGTTCAATTGAAGAGTGTACTGGAACAACATTAAGTCAAAGAATGAGACAACAAGCAGAAGATTTCGGTACTGAGTTTGTTAAAGACGAAGTAGTTGAAACTGTTTTAGAAGGTGATATTAAAGTTATTAAATGTAGAAAAAGTGAATATCAAGCTAAAACAATAATAATTGCAACTGGAGCAACTCCAAGACTTGGTGGATTTAAAAATGAGATAGAGTTAAGAGGTAGAGGAGTTTCTTATTGTGCTACATGTGATGCAGATTTCTTTACTGATCTTGATATTGCTGTAATTGGCGGTGGAGACTCAGCTATTACTGAAGCTATATATCTTGCTAAATTTGGTGAAACTGTTACCGTAATCCATAGAAGAGATTCATTAAGAGCAGCTAAATCACTACAAGAAAAAGCTTTTGCAAATCCTAAAATCAAATTTATTTGGGACTCTGTTGTAGAAGAGGCTAACGGAGATGAAATTCTAGAAAGTTTGACTATAAAAAATAGAAAAACTGGTGAAGTTAGTACTTTAGAAGTTAATGGTTGCTTTGTATTTGTTGGATATTTACCAATTTCAGAACTGTTTAAAGGCAAAGTAAACATGACTGAAAGAGGAGATATAATAACTGATGAAGAAATGAGAACTAACATACCAGGAGTATTTGCAGCTGGGGATGTTAGAGAAAAATCATTAAGACAAGTTATTACAGCGGCAGCAGATGGAGCTATTGCAGCTACTAATGCAGAGCATTATATAGAAAATTCACATTAGAATATAATTTATTTACTTTAGGTAAATTATATATTAATAAATATTTATAATCTGAAAGGTAGGTAAAATACAATGGTAGAATTAAACAAAGATAATTTTGAGTCAGAAGTTTTAAACAGTGATAAACCAGTTTTCGTAGATTTTTGGGGAGATAAATGTGAAATATGTATAGCTTTAATGCCAGGTGTTCACGATTTAGAGCCTAAGTATGAAGATAAAATAAAATTTGCTAGCTTAAACATAGGTGGAGCAAGAAGAGTTGCTATAGGACAAAAAGTTCTAGGACTTCCAACTATGAAAATTTACAATGGTGGAGCTTGTGTAGCTACAATAACTCCAGATAAAATTGCTACACTAGATGATATCGAAGGATTCATTAAAGAATACTACGAAACATTATAATTTCAATTTTCAAGGTTTAAAAGGTTATTAGATGAGGAGGATTACCTCCCATCTGCTAATAAATAAAAAGTGACCTATATATTTTTAGGAGGTGAAGGTTTTGCGTCTAGAGATTGGAAAGATATTTATTAAGGATCTTCAATTTGGACCAGAAACAAAAGTTGAGAACGGAGTTCTTTATGTAAACAAAGAGGAGTTATTAAACGAGGTATCTGGTGACGAAAGAATTGCAAGTATCGATTTTGATATTGCAAGACCAGGTGAGGAAGTTAGAATAATACCTGTAAAAGACGTAGTTGAACCAAGAGTTAAAGTAGAAGGAAATGGTGGAATATTTCCAGGTTTCATTAGTAAGGTAGATACAGTAGGTTCTGGAAGAACACATGTTTTAAAAGGAGCTGCAGTTGTAACTACTGGTAAAATAGTTGGGTTCCAAGAAGGTATAGTTGATATGAGTGGAGAAGGTGCTAAATATACACCGTTCTCAAAAACAAATAACCTTGTGATTATATGTGAACCAAAAGAAGGAATTTTACAACACGATCATGAAGAAGCAGTAAGAACTATAGGATTTAAAGCAGCTACATACCTTGGAAAAGCAGGAAAGAATGTAGAACCTGATGAAGTGAAAACTTATGAGACATTACCACTTCTACAACAAGTTCAACAATATCCAGAGTTACCAAAGGTAGTATATGTATATATGCTTCAAACACAAGGATTATTACATGATACTTATGTATATGGTGTAGATGCGAAGAAAATAATTCCTACATTTATTTATCCAACAGAAGTATTTGACGGAGCTATCGTAAGTGGAAACTGTGTATCTGCTTGTGATAAGAACCCTTCTTATGTTCATATGAATCATCCAATAATAGAAGATTTATATGAGAGACATGGCAAGGACTTTAACTTCTTAGGTTGCGTTATAACAAATGAAAACGTATATCTAGCTGATAAAGAGAGATCATCAAATATGGTTGCTAAGTTAGTAGAATTCTTAGGAGCAGATGCTGCTATAATTTCTGAAGAAGGATTTGGAAACCCAGATGCGGACTTAGTTATGAACTGCAATAAGGTTACGGCTAAAGGCGTTAAAACTGTTCTAGTTACAGATGAGTATGCTGGTCAAGATGGTATGTCTCAATCATTAGCAGACTCAACTCCAAAGGGTGATGCTGTAGTAACTGGAGGTAATGCTAACGAAGTTATTATTTTACCACCTATGAAAAGAGTAATTGGTCATGTGGATGCTGCAAATACTATTGCTGGTGGACATATGGGAAGTTTAAGAGAAGATGGATCAATTGAAGCTGAAATCCAAGTTATTACTGGAGCAACTAGCGAAGTAGGATTTAACTACTTAACAGCAAAAGGATATTAATTTTAAAATATAACTAAAAAGTTTAGTTTAATGATTATGAGTACATTGAAAAGGAGATAGATACTATGTTACAAGGAAAAAAAGCTATCTGTATAGGAGATAGAGACGGAATACCAGGACCAGCTATAGAGGCTTGTGTTAAATCAGCAGGAGCAGAAGTTGTTTTTGCATCAACAGAGTGCTTTGTCTGAACAGCTGCAGGTGCAATGGATCTGGAGATCCAACAAAGAGTTAAAGATTTAACTGAAAAATATGGTGCAGAAAACATGGTAGTAGTAATCGGAGGAGCAGAGGCAGAAGCATCTGGATTATCTGCTGAAACAGTTGCTGCTGGAGACCCAACATTCGCAGGTCCTTTAGCAGGAGTTGATCTTGGCTTATCTGTTTTCCACGTTGTAGAGCCAGAAATAAAAGCAGAATGTGATGAAGCTATTTATGACGAACAATGCGGAATGATGGAAATGGTTCTTGATGTTGATGCTATCATCAATGAAGTTAAAACTGTAAGAGACCAATTCTGTAAATATCTTTAATAAATAATTTTAATAGAAAATGTTAAATTAATTGACCTAAGAAATAGAATTTCTAGAGGGCAAGTCCCATGAAAGGGGGAACACCTATGTTAAAAGTTGTTCATTATATAAACCAATTCTACGCAGGAATAGGCGGAGAAGAAAAAGCTGATTTTAAACCTGAGGTTCGTGAAGGGTTTGTAGGACCTGGACTTGGATTAAATGGGTTATTAAAGAAAGAAGATGTTGAGATAGTAGCTACAGTTATTTGCGGTGATTCTTACTTTGCTGAGAACACAAAAGATGCAAAAGCTGAAATTATCGAAATGGTAAAAAAATATAATCCAGATTTATTTATAGCTGGACCTGCATTTAACGCTGGAAGATATGGTGTTGCATGTGGAGATGTATGTAAATCAGTTAAAGAAGAGTTAAATATACCTGTATTATCTGGAATGTACATTGAAAATCCAGGTGCAGACATGTATAAAAAAGATGTATATCTTATCTCTACAAGAAATAGTGCTGTAGGTATGAGAGATGCATTACCTAAAATGGCTAAATTAGCTATTAAATTAGCTAAGGGAGAAGAAATAGGTTCTCCAGTAGAAGAGAATTACATTGAAAGAGGCATAAGAAAGAACTATTTTGCAACTGAAAGAGGATCTAAAAGAGCAGTTGATATGCTTGTTAAAAAATTAAAAGGTGAAGAATTCGTTACAGAATTTAAAATGCCTGACTTTGATAGAGTTGATCCAATGCCAGCAATAAAAGATATAACTAAAGCTAAAATTGCTATAGTTACATCTGGTGGTATAGTTCCAAAAGGAAACCCAGATCACATAGAGTCATCTTCAGCTTCTAAAATTGGTAAATATGATATAGAAGGAATTAATGATTTAACTGGAGAAACTTTTGAAACAGCACATGGTGGTCATGATCCAGTGTATGCTAATGAAGATCCAGATAGAGTTATACCAGTAGATGTTCTAAGAGATCTTGAAAAAGAAGGAAAAATAGGATCATTACACAGATACTTCTATTCTACAGTTGGAAATGGTACAGCTGTTGCATCTTCTAAAAAATATGGTGAGTTTGCAGCTAAAGAATTAATAGCTGATGGCGTAGATGCAGTTGTATTAACTTCTACGTGAGGAACTTGTACACGTTGCGGTGCAACGCTTGTTAAAGAAATAGAAAGAGCTGGACTTCCAGTAGTTCACATGTGTACTATTACTCCGGTATCTTTAACTGTTGGAGCTAACAGAATAATTCCTACAGTAGCTATTCCTCATCCACTTGGAAATCCAAACTTAACAAAAGAGGATGAATATGCATTAAGAAGAAAACTTGTTGAAAAAGCTTTAAAAGCTCTTGAAACAGAAGTTGATGGACAAAAAATATTTGAATAATTAAAATTAATAATTTAGTAATTAGGGGATTACCCCTAATTACTAAATATATTGATAAGACATTGTCTAGTTTGCACAATGTACAATGAATAGTTTGTACCTATTTATTATAGATTGTGCAAATTACAAAATAAATTATTATAAACGCACATTATTAAGGGAGGTTGAATTAAAAATGAATTTTCCAGTTATAAAGAAAGCATCTTATATTTTAGTGAATACTCCAGATATGGTAATACATAATGGAACTACACAAACATTAGAAAAACAAACAAATCCAGATTCAGAATATTTAAAGGCTATAAAAAATAATTTAAGAAGTTTTGAGGATGTTGTAGCTTATGCACCAAATCAAACTTATATAGGAAACATTACACCAGAAGAGTTAGGCGAAATGCCAAGACCATGGGTTGGAAAGAATGTAGAAAATTCTAATAGATTTGGTAAATACGGCGAAATAATGCCACAAGATGAATTCTATGGATTAATGAAGATATCTGATGTATTTGACTTAGTTTTATTAGAAGAATCTTTTGTTGAGACTATAAAAGAAAAATTAGCTAAGCATCCATTACTAAAAGAAAAAGCAGAAAAAATTACTGGGGATGAAATGGCTAAAATTGAAGAGTTAGTTAATAATGCTGGAGCAGAAGGATTATATGTAGATGGAAACCTTGTTGGTTGTGTAAGAAGAGCACATGAGTTTGATCCAAACCTTTCAGCTCACTATATGCTTGAAAATTTAGCGGTTAAATCATCAGGAGTACTTGCTGGAATGCATCTAGTTGACAATTTAGATGTTCCTGTAGAAGAAATAGGTTATATAATAGAATGTTCAGAAGAAGCAATAGGAGATATGAACCAAAGAGGTGGCGGAAACGTTGCCAAATCTATAGGTGAAGTTGTAGGTCTTTCTGGAGCTACCGGTTCAGATATGAGAGGATTCTGTGCAGGACCTACTCATGCATTAATAAATGCAGCATCACTTGTTAAGAGTGGAATATTCAAAAATGTATTAGTTATTGCAGGTGGAGCTACTGCGAAGCTTGGAATGAATGGTAAGGATCACATAAAAAAAGAATTACCAGTACTTGAAGATTGTTTAGGAGGATTTGCTATTCTTGTTTCAGAAAATGATGGAGTAAGTCCAATTTTAAGAACTGACATAATTGGAAAACATACAATTGGCCATGGTGCTTCTCCACAAGCTGTACTTGAAGCATTAGTACTTGATCCATTAACAGCAGCTGGATTAAAAGTAACAGATGTAGATAAGTATGCACCAGAAATGCAAACTCCAGATATAACTGAACCTGCAGGAGCTGGAGATGTTCCAACTCAAAACTATAAAATGATTGGTGCTTTAGCTGTTAAGAAGGGGCAATTAGATAGAAAAGAATTACCAGGATTTATAAAAGAACATGGATATCAAGGTTACGCTCCAACTCAAGGACATATCCCATCTGGAGTGCCAATAGTAGGACATGGAATAGATCATATTAAAGATGGAGTTTTAAATAACTTTATGATTATAGGAAAAGGAAGTTTATTCTTAGGAAGAATGACTAACTTATTTGATGGAGTTTCTATACTAGTTGAAAAGAATACTGGAAAACTAGACAATGAGTCAGGTGTTAGTAAAGAAGAAGTTAAATCAATGGTAGCAGATGCAATGAAGGATTTTGCAAGCTTTTTAATGAACTCTGATAAATAGAGCCTTAAAACTCAGAAGGGGAATTGCTCCTACTGAAACTTAACAATTACTAATTTATCTCTTTAAATATAAGAGGTTATTAAAGAAACGGGGTGTAGAAATGAGTCAAAATGCTACTAAAGCAATGATTGCTGAAGTATTTAATGATATAGCAACAGGAATAAAAAGCGGACAATTCAAGAAAAAAGTTAGAATAGGTTTAACTATACTAGGTTCTGAACATGGAGTCGAAGAGATGGTTAAAGCTGCTGAACTTGCAAAAGTAAAATACGGCGATTTTGATATAATTTTAATTGGACCTAAAGTAGATGCTGATTTTGAAGTAATAGAAGTTGAATCAGCTGAGGAAGGTCATAAAAAAATGACATCTATGTTGGAATGTGGAGAATTAGATGGTTGTGTTACACAACACTTTGATTTTCCGATAGGAGTTTCTACAGTAGGTAAAGTAATGACTCCTGGAAAAGGGAAAGAAATGATAATAGCTACAACTACAGGAACTACTTCTACAAATAGAGTTGAGGGTATGGTTAAAAATGCTATATCTGGGATATCTGTAGCTAAAGCTAGTGGTATTAAAAATCCAAAAGTTGGAATACTGAATCTTGATGGCGCTAGACAAGTGGAAAGAATTCTAAGAGAAACTCAAGAAGGTGGATATGACATATCCTTTACTGAATCATTAAGAGCTGATGGTGGAGCTGTAATGAGAGGAAATGATCTTTTGGCAGGAACTCCAGATGTTATGGTTTGTGATTCATTAACAGGAAACTTATTAGTTAAAGTATTCTCTTCATTTACAACAGGTGGAAATTATGAAACTGTAGGAGCTGGATATGGTCCTGGAATTGGAGAAAACTATGATAAATTAGTTAATATAGTTTCAAGAGCCTCAGGAGCACCTCTTATTGCAGAAGCTTTAAGATTCTGCGCAACCTGTGCAGAAAATAAGGTTTTAGACATAGCTAGGGATGAGTTTAAGTCAGCTAATGTAGCTGGATTAAAAGAATTTATAGATAAGACTACAAAAAAAGCTAACAAACCTCAAGAAGAGGAAGAGGTAAAAATGCCACCTAAAAAGGTAGTAACTTTCTCTATAGCAGGTATAGATATTCTAGAGCTTGAAAATGCATGTAAAGCACTTTGGAAAGAGGGTATATACTCAGAGAGTGGAATGGGTTGTACAGGACCAATAGTACTTGTTGCTGATGAAGACGGTGAAAAAGCTCAACAGGTATTAAAGAATGCCGAGTTTGTATCTTAAAATATAAATAATAAAAATAAAATTGACTGTGGTCTCACAGTCAATTTTATTTGATTTTTACGGATAATTATGGTATATTCAGCATATAAATATATGAAATTAAATAATATAGAATATATTTATATACATGATAAAAATTTTTTATTAGGTTATAATACATACTATAATAAAAATTTTTATATATTTATATTACTTATTTATATCAGGAGGGTTTAAGATGAAAATGAAAAAAATAGTTGCTCTTATGGCAACTGTTGCTATGACTGCATCCCTACTTGTAGGTTGCGCTGGCAGCGGAAACGATGACAAAGGTACAGCAAGTGAAGGCAAAGATACTCCTAAATCAGAAGTATCAGTAGGTCTTTCAACAGATGAAGGTGGATTGAATGACAAATCATTTAACCAATCAGCTGATGAAGGAGTTAAAAAAGCAGTAGAAGAGTTTGGAGTTAAATATACTCCAGTTGAAGCTCAAAAGAAAGAAGACTATGAACCAAACCTACAAGCTTTAATAGATGGTGGTTCTGATCTAACTCTAGCTATTGGTTTCCAATTGGAAGATGCAGTTAAAAATATAGCTAAAAACAACCCAGAGTCAAAACTTTGTATTATAGACTCTGTAGTTGAAGCTGATAACGTAATGTCAGTAACTTTTAAAGAAGAAGAGGGTTCTTTTTTAATGGGAGTTATAGCTGGATTAACTACTAAAACTAATAAAGTTGGATTTATAGGTGGAAAAGACTTCGATACAATTAATAAATTTGAAGCTGGTTTTGCTGCTGGTGTTAAAGCTGTTAACCCAAAAGCTGCTGAAGGTCTTTTAAGTGCAGACGGTAAAAATCCAGGAACAACTGTTAAATATGCAGATTCTTTTGCTGACACAAATAAAGGTAAAGAACTTGCTACATCATTATATGGAGCTGGATGTGACGTAATTTATCATGCAGCTGGTGGATGTGGTATTGGTTTATTCCAAAGAGCACAAGAATTAAGGAAAGAAGGAAAAGATGTTTGGGCTATTGGTGTTGATATGGACCAAGCGTATTCTCTTCCAGACTTTAAGGATGTTATCCTTTCTTCTATGATGAAGAGAGTTGATAATGCCACTTACGATGCAACAAAAGCAGTTATAGATGGAACATTCAAAGCAGGTCATGTTGAGTTAGGTATTGCTGAAGGTGGAGTAGGTATGGCTGCAACAACTAAAGACAATACTGCTGCTGATGTAATTAAGAAAGCAGAAGAGTTTGAAGCTCAAATTAAAGAAGGTAAAATTAAAGTACCTGCTACAAGACAAGAAGCTATTGATTATAAATAAGCAAGAAGAAAGTAAGAAAAAAGCTAGATTTTACATCTAGCTTTTTTTTATTAGTTTTGATAATATGTTTTTATTAGAATGAAGTTGTATGAAAAATAAAAAAAATATTCAATGAAATATTTTTATGGTATAATGGGAGATGGATTCTATAAAGTACATATCGATATTTTAACTAATATTAAGCATTTTAATGTAGTATGTAAACGTAGGTAATATTATAAGGAGGAAGGGAAATGGAAAAAGTAATTGAAATGAAAGGTATAACTAAAGTTTTCCCTGGTACCATTGCAAACGACAATGTGGACTTTGATTTATTGCAAGGAGAAACACACGTATTGTTGGGTGAAAATGGTGCAGGAAAAACTACCTTAATGAATATACTTTATGGCTTGTATCAGCAAGAAAAAGGTGATATTTATGTTAATGGAAATTTAGTTAAAATTAACAACCCTAGTGAAGCGATAAAGCTTGGAATAGGAATGGTTCACCAACACTTTATGTTAGTTCACAACTTTACAGTAGCTGAAAATATTGTACTTGGATGTGAACCCAATAAAGGGTTACGCATAGACAGAAAAAAAGCCTATAATGATGTAAAAGAACTGTCAGATAAATATGGATTTTCCATAGATCCAAATGCTGTGATTGAAGATATATCTGTAGGACAGCAGCAAAAGGTGGAAATTCTTAAGGCTCTTTATAGAGGAGCAAAGATATTAATTCTTGATGAACCAACAGCGGTTTTAACTCCACAAGAAATTGAGGAACTAGGCAAAATATTAGATAATTTGAAAAGAGAAGGAAAGTCTGTCATTCTTATAACTCATAAATTGAAGGAAGTTATGAGTATGAGTGATAGGGTTACTATAATTAGAAGAGGTAAGGTTACCGGTATCGTTAATACTAATGATACTAGTATTGATGAATTAGCTGAGTTGATGGTTGGAAGAAAGGTAAATTTAGTAGTAGAAAAAAGAGAATCTGAATTAACAGGAGAAGTTCTTAAGGTTGAAAATCTATCTGCAAATGATCAAAGAGGGATTCCTGCTGTGAAAAATGTTTCCTTTACTGTTAATGGAGGCGAAATTTTAGGGATTGCAGGAGTAGATGGTAATGGACAAACAGAACTACTAGAAGTACTTACAGGTCTTAGAAAAGGTCATAATGGAAAAATGTTGTTAAATGGAAAAGATTTATATGGAAAATCTCCTAGAGAAATTATTGACTCAGGTATTGGACATATTCCTGAAGATAGACATAAAAGAGGACTTATACTAAAATATTCATTATTTGAAAACTCTATTCTTGGAATTCATAAAAACAAAGAATTTAATAAAGGTATTATGATGGACTATAAGGCTATCAAAAAACATTGTGACACACTTATAGAAGAGTTTGATGTAAGAACACCGAGTAATGAAGTAAATGCATCTGCTTTATCTGGAGGTAATCAACAAAAGTTAATTGCAGCTAGAGAAATTTCTAAAGACCCAACGTTATTAATTGCAGCTCAACCTACAAGAGGTATAGATGTAGGTGCTATTGAATATATTCATAGTAGACTTGTAGATGAGAGAGATAAAGGAAAAGCGGTACTTTTGGTATCTTTAGAATTAGACGAAATTTTAGCTCTTTCAGATAGAATTGCTGTTATGTATGACGGTGAAATAGTAGATGTTTTAGATAGAAAAGATGCAGATGAGCAAAAACTGGGTATATTAATGGCTGGTGGAAGCTTAGATAAGAAAGGGGAAGAGAAATAAAATGAGTAGTAAAGTTAAGGATACAATAAAGGCTATACTCTTTCCTGTAGTAGCAGTTATACTTTCTTTATTTATATCAGTATTTTTTGTTATGTGGGCAAAAGGGTATTCAATAACTCAATATTTTACAGCTTTAACTGATTTAGTTTCGGTTATATGGACTGGTAGTTTTGGAACACAAAGAAATACCATGGCTACACTAGCGGAAGTGACACCTTTGATTTTTACTGGTGTAGCTAATGCTGTAGCTTTTAGATGTGGACTATTTAACATTGGTGTAGGTGGTCAATTTGTACTAGGTATGGTTGCAGCTGCCATAGTAGGAACCATACCAGGATTAAGTCCTATAGTACACATCCCATTAATAATTGTAAGTGGTATAGTTGCTGGAGGAATTTGGGGAGGAATACCGGGATTTCTTAAGGCAAAGTTTGGAACTAGTGAAGTTATAAATACAATTATGATGAACTATATTTCTATCGCTTTAGCTAACTATATTATACTTAGAACGGCTTTCGGAGTTCCAGGAAAGGCTGCAACTCCAATGATACAAGAAAGTGCAAAATTTGCAAGGTTTGTTCAAGGAAGCGCAGCTAACACAAGTTTATTTATAGGTATTATAACAGCTATTATTATGGCATTTATATTATGGAAAACTACCATTGGATATGAGATAAGAGCCGTTGGTATAAATCCTCATGGTGCAGAATATGGTGGAGTAAATATTGCTAAGAATGCAGTTTTAGCTATGGTTTTATCAGGAGCTATAGCTGGACTTGGAGGAGCTACACATGTAGCTGGTGTGAAACATTTAATTCAAGATTTTATGGTAGTTCCTAGCTATGGATTTGATGGTATAGCAGTAGCACTGTTAGCTAAGAAAAATCCAGTAGCATGTATTTTATCAGCCGTATTGTTCGGAGCTTTAAATAGTAGTTCAAGAGCTCTTCAAATTAGTGGAATACCAAAAGAAATAGTATTTTTAATTCAATCAGTAATTATTATATTTGTAGCAACAGATTACATTGTGACTTACTTTGGAAATAAGAAAAAGAAAGGGGAGATAATGAATGGATAATATAATTGTTGTTAGTATCATTTCATTAATAACAGCTACTTTAAGAATAGCTACACCTCTTATCTTCACATCCTTAGGAGGAGTGTTTTCTGAGCGTTCAGGAGTAGTAAATATAGGTCTTGAAGGTATGATGACCATAGGAGCATTTTTTGCTGTATATGGAACATATATAACAGGTAGTCCTGTAGTAGGAATAGTGTTTGCTTTAGTAGCGGGTGGATTACTTGCATTAATTCATGCAGTTCTTAGTATCCACTTAAAATCAGACCAGGTTATTTCTGGTACAGCTATTAACTTGTTTGCTACAGCTCTAGCTAGTTTCTTGATATATATATTATTCAATGGAAAGGGAGGTCAAACAGACTTGGTAACCCTTCTTCCTTACAACTTACCAAAATTCATTGTGAATATACCTATTATTGGTGATATTTTATCTGGATTAAATTGGTTTGTAATAATGGCAATAGTATTGGTATTTGTAGCTCATTTTGTACTTTATAAAACTTCTATTGGACTTAGAATTAGATCTGTAGGAGAACATCCAAAAGCTGCAGATACACTAGGAATAAATGTATACTTAGTAAGATACATTTGCGTAATATTATCAGGAATGTTAGCTGGTCTTGGTGGAGCTGCTTTATCAATTGGTATTACACCGATATATAGAGAAGGAATGATAGCGGGTAGAGGATTCATTGCTTTAGCAGCTGTAATCTTTGGTAACTGGACACCTATTGGTTCCTTTGGAGCATGTCTGTTATTTGCTTTTGGTGAATCATTCCAGATATTTGCCCAAGGGCTTGGATGGTCACTACCATCTGAAGTATTTACAATTATACCATATCTATTAACTATGTTAGCACTTGCTGGCTTTGTAGGAAAAACAAATGCTCCAGCTGCTTCAGGAGAGGCATATGAAAAGAATGGTAGATAATATTTAAATTAATTTAAATTGTAATATAGTTTAGAGAGTTAGTTTGTTATAGGCTAACTCTCTTTTTATAAATTATTGTCGGGGAAATATGGATTTGGCTCTATTTAGTTAGAAATATCATATGTTTTATGGTATGATTAGGTAAGATGAGTAGGAGGGATATTTATGAATTTAGGCTTTGATTTAAGGCTATCACAGGATCAAAAATTGATTATGACAATGGAGATGCAACAATCAATAAAGTTATTACAAATGTCATCCTATGAACTTTTACAACATATTGATAAGGAATTACAAGAAAATGTAGTTTTGGAAGTAGAAAATAATTTAGAAACAGCTAAAGAAGAAATAGTTGATAATGAGTTGAGAGAGTATAGAGAATTAATTAGAGACATGGCCATGGATAATTATAATGATAGATCATACTACAAACATGAAGAAGATGATTTGGTATCACCTTTTAATTTTATAAGTAGCAAACCTACTATTAAGGATTATTTAAGAGAACAAGTTATGCATAGTAATTTAGATAGACAAGATGAGTGTATTTGTAGATATATTGTAGATAATATTGATCATAGAGGATATTTAGATGAAAAGATTATAGATAATTTAATGGAAGAACTGAGTATTTCAAAAGATTCTGCTATGAGATGTGTAGATATAGTTCAGGGACTTGAACCGCCTGGAATATGTGCTAGGTCACTGAGTGAATGTTTAATACTTCAACTGCATAGGAAAAATATAATGAATAATTATGTTGAGGAAATAATAAATAATTATTTATATGAGTTATCAAAAGGAAAATATCAATTAATAGGAAAAAAACTTGGAGTTGCGGCTAAAATAGTTCAAGAATGTGAAGATATAATAAAAAAATTGGAACCTAAACCTACCAGGGGATTTTTTACTGGTGAAGAGATTGGATATTTGATTCCAGATGTTTATATAAAAAAAATAAGTGATGAATATGTAGTTTTAATGAATGATAATTTATTACCTAAATTAATAATTAACAATACATATAAAGATGTAATTAATAGCAGTAATGATTCGGAAGCCATAGATTATGTAAAAGACAAAATAAGTAGTGCTATGTTTTTGATTAAAAGTATACAAAATAGAAAAAATACTTTGTGTAAAGTCATGGAGGAAATAGTTAAAAATCAAGAGGAGTATCTAGATAAGGGGAATAATTATATAAAACCTATGACTATTAAATATATAGCTAATAGTCTAAATATGCATGAATCTACGGTTGGTAGAGCTATTAGAGATAAATATGTAGCTCTTCATACAGGGGAAATTAAGAGAATAAAGGATTTGTTTACTAATAGTGTAAACATTTTAAGTCAAGATATATCATCTGTTAGTGTAAAAGATATGATAAAGAATATAATAGAATCTGAAGACAAGTCAAAACCACTATCTGACTCAGTTATATGTAAAATTGTTAATGAAAAAGGCATAGATATATCTAGACGTACTATAGCCAAATATCGAGAGGAGTTAGGAATAAAATCCTCATCTCAACGAAAAAGATTAATATAGATTTTGATATTCCATATGAAACATTAATTTATTTTTATGATTTATATGGAATTAATTTTTTTTTGAATAAATTGTATATGAATGTAGAAATATAACTTATATAAAACTAAAATTAACATAAGTGCTTCACAAACAATGAATATTGTCATATAATATAAATAGGGATTTAAAATGTTGATGGGACAAATTGTGTCCATAGGGACATGTTTTGTCAATGAGGTGAAAGATGGAGAAGTTATTAAAATTACAGCAGAAGGTAGTGCCAGAATTGCTAGAAGTTTTAGATA
This sequence comes from Clostridium sp. UBA5988, assembly GCF_002435615.1. Taxonomy (NCBI): domain Bacteria; kingdom Bacillati; phylum Bacillota; class Clostridia; order Eubacteriales; family Clostridiaceae; genus Clostridium; species Clostridium sp. UBA5988. Next base: position 28,623 of record NZ_DJBA01000064.1, read on the forward strand.
TGCGATATACCATATTAAAAAATATAAAGTATAGAGAACCCATAGGCAGAAGGCTGCTGTCAACCATAGTAAATTTAAGTGAAAGGGTTGTAAGAAGCGAAACAAATCTATTGAAAACTCAAGGGTTAATTGATATTAAGTCCTCTGGTATGTATATTACTGAAGAAGGTGATGAAGTTTTTATTGGACTTAAGGCTTTTATGAAGGAATTAAGTGGGTTAAATCACTTGGAAGAGGAATTGAAGAAAATTCTTAAAATTAGAGAAGTAATAGTTATTAACGGAAATGTAACAGAAGATAACTCATTATATACTGAACTTGGTAGGGTAGCGGCTAATTATTTAAAAAGTATTATTAAAGATGATATTACAATATCCCTTACAGGAGGACGCACAATTAAGGAGGTAGTTTACAATTTCATTCCAATGACTAAATATAAAAATATAAAGGTTTTACCTGGAAGAGGGGGTATGGGAAAGGAAACAGAAATACAATCTAATACCTTAGTAGAGATTTTAGCAAATAAGTTAGATGCTACTTATGAATTATTACACATTCCAGATAACATAAGTAGGGATTCTTTTAAAGCGTTGATTAAGGAATCAGATATTAAGGAAACTTTTGAACATATAGAGAAATCAAATATTCTTATCCACGGTATAGGACTGGCTAAAGATATGTGTGATAAGAGAAGTTTAGGTAAGGACGTAAAGGAAAGAATATTAGAATTAGGAGCTATAGGAGAAGCTTATGGACATTATTTTAATAGCAAAGGTGAGGTTGTATATTCTATGCCTTCAATTGGAATAACTAAAGATAGAATTGAAAATATCCCTAATGTAATAGCTGTAGCAGCAGGTGTTGAAAAGGCAGAAGCTATCATGGCTATACAAATGGATAAATTAAATTCAACATTAGTTACTGATGAAGCTACGGCAAAAGAAATTTTAAAACTATTTTTAAATAAAGTTGGTTGTTAATACTTAATGATTTTGTCCTAGAGTTACTTATTAAAGTACTTATATGTTTTTAAAATTAATATATTATGATTTTTCAGCTTATATGCTTTAGAATCAATATGTATATATAAGGAAATGTATCTCTAGATAAGGATTTTTAGGATGATATCTCCTAAAACTCTATTTATATCAATTAAGTTTTAATATAAAAATTATTAAATTAAATGTTGGAGGTATTTTATAATGGTTAAAGTTGGAATTAATGGATTCGGTAGAATTGGAAGAAATGTATTTAAGGTTTTGGTAGATAAATATGGAAATGACATAGAAGTTGTAGCAATTAATGATTTAACAGATCCTGAGACACTAGCACATCTTTTGAAGTATGATACCCTTTATGGAAAATTCAATGGAACAGTTGAAGCTACTGAGAATTCAATTATAGTTAATGAAAAGGAAATAAGAATATTTGCAGAGAGAGATCCTAAAAACATACCATGGGGACTTCAAGGTGCAGATATTGTAATAGAATCTACAGGATTATTTACAGACGCTACAAAAGCAAAGACTCATATAGAAGCTGGAGCTAAAAAGGTGTTAATTTCCGCACCGGCAAAAAATGAAGATATAACAATTGTACTGGGAGTAAATGAAGATAAATATGATGCTGAAAATCATAATATTATTTCAAATGCTTCATGTACAACTAACTGTTTAGCTCCTTTTGCAAAAGTTTTAGATGAAAAGTTTGGTATAGTACAAGGTCTTATGACTACAATACACTCATATACTAATGATCAAAAAATATTAGATGCTCCACATAAAGATTTAAGAAGAGCTAGAGCTGCAGGAGAATCAATGATTCCAACAACTACAGGAGCGGCAAAAGCGGTTGCATTAGTTTTACCACAGCTTAAAGGGAAATTAAATGGTATGGCAGTAAGGGTTCCAACACCAACAGTTTCGATGACTGATTTAGTATGTGAACTTGGTAAATCAGTGAGCGTAGAGGAGGTTAATGGGGCTTTAAGAGAAGCGGCAGAAGGAAAACTTAATGGGATTTTAGGATTCTCTGAGGAACCATTAATTTCAATGGACTTTAGAGGTGATGAGAGATCTTCAATTGTAGATGCATTATCAACTATGGTTATGGGAGATAATCTAGTTAAAGTAGTAGCTTGGTATGATAATGAGTGGGGTTACTCAAATAGGCTAGCAGATTTAACAAAATATGTTGCAGATAGATTATAATCTTCAAAATGTGTTAAAATAGGTATGTAATAAAAATCTAGTTCTATGATTTATGATTGAACTAGATTTTTATTACAATAAGTTTAAAAAAGGAGATTTTAATATGTCATTTAACAAGAAATCATTAGAAGACATCAATGTGAAAGGTAAAAAGGTTTTAGTAAGGTGTGATTTTAATGTACCTATAGTAGAGGGTAAAATTACTGATGAAAATAGACTTCTAGGAGCAATACCTACTATAGAGTACTTAGTTAACAATAATGCAAAGGTTATATTATGTTCACATTTAGGAAAACCAAAGGGGGAGCCTAAACCAGAGCTTTCGCTATCACCAGTAGCAGCAAGATTAAGTGAACTATTAAATAAGAAGATAATTTTTGCAGCGGATGATAATGTAGTGGGAGATAAAGCAAAGTCAACTATTTCAGATATGAATGATGGAGATATAGTACTATTACAAAATACTAGATTTAGAAAAGAAGAAACTAAAAATGAAGAAAATTATTCTAAAGAATTAGCTTCTCTTTGTGATCTATTCGTAAATGATGCGTTTGGAACAGCACATAGAGCTCATTGTTCTACAGTAGGAGTAACTGAGTTTGTAGAACAGTCGGTTTGTGGATATTTAATTCAGAAAGAGCTTAAGTTTTTAGGAGAAGCTATAGAAAATGCTGAGAAACCATTTACTGCTATTTTAGGAGGTTCTAAAGTATCAGATAAAATTAATGTAATAAATAATCTTTTAGAGAAAGTAGACAATCTTCTTATAGGAGGAGCTATGGCATATACTTTCCTAAAAGCTAAAGATTATAAAATGGGTATATCAAGGGTAGAAGAAGATAAAATTGATTATGCACTAGAGATGATGGATAAGGCTAAAGAAAAAGGAGTAAAATTATATCTACCGATAGACCACGTAGTAGCTAGGGAATTCAATAAAAATGCAAATCCAGTAATAACAGAAGATGAAAATATTCAAGATGGATATATGGCTTTAGATATAGGACCGAAAACAAGAGAATTATATGCGGAAGTGATAGATAAATCTAAAACTATTATTTGGAATGGTCCAATGGGAGTTTTTGAATTTGAAAACTTTAATAAGGGAACAATAGCAGTAGGAGAAGCTATGGCTAATTGTGATGGAATTACAATAATTGGTGGAGGAGATAGTGCTGCGGCTGTTAATATATTTGGTCTAGGAGATAAAATGACACATATTTCAACAGGTGGCGGAGCTTCCTTAGAATTTTTAGAAGGAAAAGAACTTCCAGGAATTGTTGCTTTAAATGATAAATAAATGTAAAATCTATAAAGAAAGTAATAAACAAGATAAATTCTTGTTTATTTACTTTCCTTTTCGAGAGTAATATATTATATTTGATTTAGAGAAAAAAATGTAATATGTCTCTTAAGGAAAAAACTTGAATATATTAGCATTATTAAAGATGTGTTGCAAAGTTATTAATAGGAGGATTAATCATGAGAAAAGCAATAATAGCAGGAAACTGGAAGATGAATAATACAATAGAAGAAGCAGTAAATTTAGTTAAGGAATTAAAGCCTTTAGTAAATGATGCTAGCTGTGATGTAGTAGTTTGTCCCACTTTTTTAAGTTTACCAGCAATAGTTCAAGAATGTAAGGGAAGCAATATTATGGTTGGGGCTCAAAATATGCATTTTGAAGAGTCAGGTGCTTTTACAGGAGAAGTTTCTCCATTAATGCTTAAAGAACTAGGAGTAAAATTTGTTATAATTGGACATAGTGAAAGAAGACAGTATTTTAATGAAACTGATGAAGCTATTAATAAAAAATTAAAGACTGCTTTTCATCACAAGATTACACCTATACTATGTATAGGTGAAAGTTTACAGCAAAGAGAATTAGGAATAACTGAAGAAGTATTAGGTGCTCAAATAAAGCAAGATTTAATAGGAATAAAAAAAGAGCAAGTTGAAAATATGGTTATAGCCTATGAGCCTATTTGGGCAATAGGGACAGGAAAAACTGCAACTGCAGATGATGCTAATAATACAATAGGATTTATTAGAGGAGTTATATGCAAGTTATACGGAGAAGAAGTTGCAGATAAAGTTAGAATTCAATATGGCGGATCAGTTAAGCCATCAACTATAAAAGAGCAAATGTCAAAGGAACACATAGATGGAGGATTAATAGGTGGAGCTAGTCTTAAAGCTTCAGATTTCGCAGCTATTGTAAATTACTAATAAAAGGATGGTCAAATATTATGAATAAAAAACCAGTAATGCTAATGATATTGGATGGTTTTGGAATAAGCGACAATGTGGATGGAAATGCAGTTAGAGAGGCTAATAAGCCTAACTACGATGGATTAAAGGCTAAATATCCTCACACCACATTATCAGCTTCTGGTCTAGATGTAGGGCTTCCTGAGGGGCAGATGGGTAACTCAGAAGTAGGACACTTAAATATAGGTGCGGGAAGAATAATATATCAAGAATTGACTAGAATAACAAAATCAATTAAAGATGGCGATTTCTTTGAAAATAAAGCCTTTAATATTGCTATTGATGAGGCGTTAAAAAATAACTCAGCTGTTCACTTAATAGGATTATTATCAGATGGAGGAGTTCATTCTCATATAAATCATGTAAAAGCTCTTATAACTCTTTGTAAGAGAAGGGCTGTAAAAAAAGTTTTTGTTCATTGCTTTTTAGATGGAAGAGATGTATCACCAACATCTTCAAAAATATTTATAGAAGAGTTACAAAACCATATGGATAGTGAGGGAATAGGAGAAATTGCAACTATTTCTGGTAGATATTATGCTATGGATAGAGATAATAGATGGGAAAGAGTACAATTGGCCTATAATGCAATGGTAAAAGGTGAAGGAAATACTAGTACTTCCCCATTTGCAGTTATAGACGATGCTTATCATGATAATAAAACAGATGAGTTTGTAATTCCTAGTGTAATTGTGAAGGATGGTAAACCGGTAGCTACTATAAAAAATAAAGATTCCATAATATTTTTTAACTTTAGACCAGATAGGGCAAGAGAGATAACTAGAGCTTTAAAAGATAAGGATTTTAAAGGTTTTGAAAGAGAAAGTTTAGATGTAACCTATGTATGTATGACTCAATATGATAAAACTATTGAGGATGTACAAATAGCTTATAAACCTGAGAGTTATGAGAATACATTAGGTGAATATGTTAGTAGCAAAGGACTAAAGCAGCTTAGAATTGCAGAAACAGAAAAATATGCTCATGTAACTTTCTTCTTTAATGGTGGAGTAGAGGAACCTAATAAGGGTGAAGATAGGATATTGATTCCATCACCTAAAGTAGCAACCTATGACTTAAAACCAGAAATGAGTGCCTATGAAGTTACTGATGAAGTATTAAAAAGTATTGAAAAAGATGAATATGATTTAATCATATTAAATTATGCTAACCCAGACATGGTTGGACACACTGGAGTTATTGAAGCAGCGGTAAAGGCTATTGAAGTTGTAGATTATTGCTTAGGGAAGGTTGTAAATAAAGTACTAGACCATAATGGTACAGTGTTTATCACAGCAGACCATGGTAATGCGGAGTCTATGATTGATTACTCTACAGGTAAACCAATGACTGCACATACTACTAATCTGGTTCCATTTACATACGTAAGTAAAGAAGTAGGAACACTTAGAAGTGGAGGAATACTTGCAGATATTGCTCCAACTATCTTAACAAAGATGGAATTAGATATTCCAAGTGAAATGAGTGGAAAATCATTAATTTAAGTTGTTAAGTTAAAATATTTAGCCATGCTAAATTTATTATAAACATAATATGAAGGAGGAAAAAAAATGAAACAATATGTTGAAATTATTGATGTCTATGCAAGACAAATATTAGATTCAAGAGCGTTCCCAACAGTAGAGGTTGAAGTTGTTCTAGAAGATGGTACAGTAGGGGTAGCGGCAGTACCTTCAGGAGCATCAACAGGTCAATTTGAAGCTGTTGAATTAAGAGATGGAGATAAATCTCTATACAATGGAAAAGGTGTATTAAAAGCTGTTGATAATGTAAACAACATAATAGCAGAAGAATTAATAGGAATGAATATATTCGATCAAGTTGCTATAGATAAGACTATGATAGAATTAGATGGAACTCATAATAAAGAAAAATTAGGTGCTAATGCTACTTTAGGAGTGTCCCTTGCTTGTGCAAAAGCTGCAGCTAATTACTTAGGACTTGGTTTATACCAATATATTGGTGGAGTTAATGCTAAAGTTTTACCAGTACCTATGATGAATATCTTAAATGGTGGAAAACATGCTGATAATAATGTGGACTTACAAGAGTTTATGGTTATGCCAGCAGGAGCTACATCTTTTAGCGAAGCTTTAAGAATGGGAGCAGAAGTTTATCATGCATTAAAAGGAATCTTAAAAGCTAAAGGACTTGGAACAGGTGTAGGTGATGAAGGTGGATTTGCTCCAGATTTATCGTCAAATGAAGAAGCAATAAAAGTTATAATTGAAGCAATAGAAAAAGCTGGATATGTTCCAGGAAAAGATGCTTTCATAGCACTTGACCCGGCATCTTCTGAATTCTTTGAAGATGGAAAATATAATCTTGCTGGAGAAGGAAGAATGTTAACTCCTCATGAGATGGCAGATTACTATGTAGAATTATGTGAAAAATATCCAATAATATCTATTGAAGATGGTATGGCTGAAGAAGATTGGGAAGGATGGAAGTACTTAACTGATAAGATAGGTAAAAAAATTCAATTAGTTGGAGATGACTTATTTGTAACTAATACTTCTAGACTTGGAATGGGAATTGAAAGAGAAACTGCAAACTCAATTCTTATAAAATTAAACCAAATAGGAACTTTAACTGAAACTTTAAATGCTATAGAGATGGCTGCAAGAGCTGGTTACACTGCAGTAGTTTCTCACAGATCTGGAGAAACAGAAGATACTACAATAGCTGACTTAGTAGTAGCTACAAATGCAGGTCAAATTAAAACTGGAGCTCCTGCAAGAAGTGAAAGAGTCGCTAAATACAACCAGTTATTAAGAATCGAAGAAGAACTTGGTGACATGGCTGAATTTAGAGGATTAAAATCTTTCTTTAACATAAAAAGATAACTAATTTCTATAATAAAACATCGAACAAATATAAAATTTGTTCGATGTTTTATTTATATATTAGAAGTATATATTAATTTAGTATATATATTTACATTTATTACCAGAAGTTTAGCACGTGAAGTT
>NZ_DJBA01000058.1:0-10564 GCF_002435615.1 Clostridium sp. UBA5988
CTTCAGAGGGAGTAAAAACTCCCTCTGAAGCAAAGAACTCTGTTTATATAAAACATAAACTAAAAGGTTAAAGAATAAATTGTAAAAGTTAAGAGGTGGATTATGAAGTTGTTAGAAACAGAAAGATTGATTTTGAGAAGTTGGGAAAAAGCGGATTTGGATGATTTTTATGAGTATTCTAAAAATCCTAATGTTGGTCCTATGGCAGGATGGAAACCCCATAAGAATAAAGAAATATCTAAAGGGATACTTCAGTCATTTATAAAGAATGATGAGGTATGGGCAATTGTATATAAGAAAAATAATAGGGTAATTGGTTCTATTGGTAATCATAGAGATGTGAAAAGGAATTTATTAAAAGCAAGAATGATAGGATATGTACTTTCAGAAGAATATTGGGGAAAAGGAATTATGACTGAAGCAGTAAATAGGGTATTAAAATATTTGTTCGAAGAAATAAAATGTGAAGTAGTATCTTGTTATCATTATCAGGGAAATCATAAATCTAAAAGGGTTATAGAAAAGTGTGGATTTAAATATGATGGAACATTAAGAATGGCTAGCGAAACTTATGATGGAAGAATATATGATGATGTATGCTATTCCATAACTAAAATAGAGTATTGTGATGAATATAAAAGTAAATATTTATAGGTAAAGTATATAATTATAGATTGAATAGATTTAAAATATAGACTCCACGAATAATTAGTTCGTAGAGTCTTTTAATTTTAGTTAACTATTTTTAACTTTAGGTTTATTTACTATATATATTCCAACACATACAAATACAAGTGCCAAGAGATTTTTCCAATACCAAATAGATTCTTTTAAAAATATAGCAGAAAGAAAAACACCAAACACAGGTGTTAAAAAATTGTATATAGAAATTTTACCAACATTATTATGCTTTAATAAGATAGTCCATATTGTAAAAGCCACTGAAGAAAGAAGAGAGAGATATAAAAGTAATAGCATAGCTTCAGTAGAAGGTATAGAGATTCGTGCACCTCCAAGTGCGCCTATAATTATAAGTAAAGCCCCTCCAAAGAGTAGTTGCCATCCTGTGACTATCATACTATCTTCTCTCTTAGCTGCTTCTTTACTTATAAGAGATCCAATTGCAAAGGAAGCAGCAGCAAGAATAATAAATCCTTCACCAGTAAAGGTAAAACCACTTCCAACTTTACCACCTAAGTTAATTATAACTACTCCCATAAATCCAACAATACATCCTAAGACCTTTTGGAAATTTAATTTATCATCTGAATATATAAAATGAGCAAGAATTACAGCCATAAAGGTTGCAGTACCGTTTAATATGGACCCCTTAACACCGGTAGTGTGAGAAAGTCCTATGTAGAAAAATAAATATTCTAAAGTAGTTTGAATAAACCCAAGTAGTGCAATATGACTTAAGGCCTCCTTTTTAGGAATAGGAAATTTCTTTTGAATTATCCAAGTTAATAAAATTACTAGAAGACCTGCTAAAGCAAATCGATTGCCTGCAAAGAGAAGCTTACTGAAAATATCATTTTCGCTTATAGAAAATAAAGAGTAGCCAATCTTTATAGATGGATAGGCACTTCCCCAAAGTATGGTACATAGTAAAGCTAATAATAAAATTACACCACTTTTTTGAAAAACATCTTTTTTACTCATAATTTAAATAATCCCCTCTGTACATTGAAAAGTTAAATAATTACAAATCCACATATATTTATTGTAAATATAGCTTTAAATATCTAATTATCTCAATTAGAATTTTACTATTATATGCAACCAATGTAAATGAGCTTTATTATTTATTGTTTTTAACAATAGAATTCATATTATCTAAAATTTAAAAACCAAATTTTAGTATAAATGTTCAATATAAATATATAAGAAAAATATAGAAAAATGGAGAATGGAGAATTTTGAGTAATCTAATCAAGTGTATTTAAGTTTGAAGAAGTTGAAAATGATTATCAATTAGGTTATTATAAAATAGCGATAAGAGTTATCAATTAAAATTGCATTTCAATTAACAATGCGATTTTGATATTACATCAAGTATATATAAGTGTTTGAAAATATCACATAATTTAATACATAAAGATATTTACGATACATAATAAAGTTTTGGAGGAAATATGAAAAAGAAATATTTAATTCCTTTATTCATAATACTGTGTATGTCTTCAATATTTATAGGGGTTCAGAATATAAGTATTACAGATATAATGCAATGGGACCACGGTAAGATGAATATAATAATTTTAACTAGATTGCCACGGCTTATTAGTATAGTAGTAGCTGGAGTAGGAATGAGTGTTGGTGGAGTTATAATGCAGCAAATTAGTAATAATAAATTTGTTTCTCCAAGTACAGCAGCTACCGTAGACTCTGCAAAGTTTGGGGTACTAGTTTCTATGCTACTATTTTCATCAGCAACTTTGATGCAAAAGATGATAACAGCATTTATATTTGCCCTTTTGGGAACCTTTGTATTTATGAAAATACTTAAAACCATAAAAATGAAAAATGTTGTATTCATACCTCTAGTGGGAATAATGGTAGGAAATGTTATAGGGTCTATGACAGATTTCTTTGCTTATAAAAACAATTTAGTTCAAAGTATGGGAACTTTTCTCCAAGGAGATTTTTCCATGATTATAAAGGGAAATTATGAGCTCCTCTATTTGACTATACCATTATTAATATTAGCACTTTTGTATGCTAATAAATTTACTATTATAGGAATGGGGGAGGATATCTCATCAAATTTAGGGATTAACTATAATAAGGTTGCCAATATTGGAGTTATAATTGTTGCATTGATTTCAGCTTTAGTAGTAATAACTGTTGGGAATATACCTTTTATAGGATTAATAGTTCCTAATATAGTATCTATATTTAAAGGGGACAATCTTAGTAAGAATATTTGGGATACAGCTTTGTTTGGGGCAATATTTGTACTAGCATGTGACATTATAGGTAGACTTGTAATTCATCCCTATGAAGTACCTATAAGTCTTACTGTAGGAGTTACAGGAAGTATTATATTCCTTTACCTGATATTTAGGAGGAATAGAAATGAAGGATAATATAGATAAAAAGAAGTTATATATACTTGGAATAGTTGCAGTATTTGTTATTGGCTTATTTTTGTTTGAAGGATTAAATGGTAGAAACTGGGGTTATAACCTATCAAAGAGAATACCTAAGGTTATAGCTATAGTAATTACTGGAGGGTCAATAGCCTTTTCTTCTATGATATTTCAGACAGTAACAAATAATAGAATCCTAACGCCAAGCATACTTGGACTTGATTCCTTATATATGTTTGTACAAACCATATCCGTGTTTTTATTCGGAGCATCAAGTATATTTATGATAAACAGAAATGTGAATTTTATGGTTTCAGTTACCATAATGTTAGTTGGTACTTTAGTTCTTTATAAAATATTATTTAAAAAAGATGGAAATAGTAATATATTCTTTTTGCTATTGGTGGGAACAGTATTGGGAACCTTGTTTAAAAGTATGACATCTTTTATGCAAGTAATAATTGATCCAAATGAATTTGAAACATTACAAAGTAAAATATTTGCTAGCTTTGCTAATGTTAATACGGATATATTGTTAATATCAGTAATAGCCTTACTAATTATTTTTGTATTATTTTATGATGATGTAAAAAAATTAGATGTTATGCTTTTGGGAAGAGATCAAGCTATAAACTTAGGAATAGATTTTGATAGATTTTCTAAAAAAATATTAATAGTTGTAGCAGTATTAGTATCAATATCTACAGCTTTAGTTGGACAAATAACCTTCCTTGGATTATTGGTAGTTAATCTATCTTACCAGTTTCTTAATACATATAAACATAGTTATCAAATAACGGGAAGTATATTGATAAGTATAATTGCTTTAATAGCTGGACAGTTCATAGTGGAAAGAATATTAAACTTTGGAAGTACAGTAAGTATAATAATTAATTTTATTGGTGGAATTTACTTTATATATCTTTTAATGAAGGAGGGAAAATAAATGATAGAAGTTAGAGGTATAGTTAAAAAGTATGGAGATAATCCAGTAGTAGACAATGTATCTTTAAACATAGAAAAAGGTAAGATTACTTCTTTTATAGGACCTAATGGAGCAGGAAAGAGTACTTTACTATCAATGATATCTCGTATTATGAAGAAAGATGAAGGCAAAGTTATTATAGATAGTAGGGAGTTAGAAAAATGGGACACTAAGGAATTAGCTAAAAAAATAGCTATACTTAAACAATCTAACAATATAAATGTAAGATTAACTATAAAGGAAATAGTTAGCTTTGGACGTTACCCTCACTGCGAAGGTAGACTGACAAAAGAAGACACAAAGTATGTAGATGAAGCCATAGAATATATGCAACTTAAGGATATTGAAGATAGATATTTAGATGAGCTTAGCGGTGGACAAAGACAAAGAGCATATATTGCTATGGTAATAGCTCAAAATACAGAGTATGTACTATTAGATGAACCATTAAATAACTTAGATATGAAACATTCAGTACAGATGATGAAAGTATTAAGAGGACTAGTGGATGATCTTAGAAAAACTGTAGTAATAGTTATGCACGACATAAACTTTGCATCAGTTTACTCAGATAAAATAGTTATTCTTAAAGATGGGAAGATAGTTAAAGATGATATAACTGATGCCATAATATCAAAAGATGTTTTAGAAGACGTATATGAAATAGATTTTCACATAAAGAATATAAATGGAAACAACATCTGCGTATATTTCTAAGTGAGACCCCAAATCTATGATTTGGTTGGTGGAACTTAAGTGACCATTTAAATCTATGATTTAATTATGGAAACTTACTCATTTGAGTGTAACGAAGAGGAGTTTCATTTCAAATAGTAAGGGGCAAGGAGTGCCATAACTTTTTAAATTTAAAATTAAAGAAATTTATTATAAATAAATATTAAGATATAAAGATAATAGTAATTGGATATAAATGAAAGGAATAGGTGAAATAAATGAATAAGAAAAAAATTAGTATAATAGTAGGAGTTGCAATAGTTGCTTTAATTGGTGTGTTTGCAGCTACAAAACTTGGTAACAAAGATAATGCGGGGATAAAAGGTGAAACTATAAAAATAATTCATACTGCTGGAGAAACTGAGGTACCTAAAAATCCAGAAAAGGTAGTAGTATTAGACTATGCATCTTTAGATATTATGGATTCATTAGATATAAAAGGATTAGTAGGATTACCAAAGAAAAATCTGCCAACTTATCTTTCACAATATAAGGAAGAAAAATATATAGATTTAGGTGGATTAAAAGAATTTAGTCTAGAAGTAATCAATGAGATGAAACCGAATTTAATAATTATTGAAGGTAGACAAGCTGATTATTATGATGAACTTTCTGCTATAGCTCCAACAATACAATTAGGAACAGATACTACAAAGTATTTGGAGTCATTAGAGTCAAATGTAAACATAATAGGACAAATATTTGGTAAAGAAGATGCAGCAATATCTAAATTAAAAGAACTTAATAAAAGAGTTGAAGATGTAGGCCAAAAAGTAAAAGAGCAAGGGTTTAATGCTTTAGCTACTATAATAACAGATGGTTCTATGAGTGTATACGGAGCCGGTTCAAGATTTTCAATTATATTTGAAAAGTTCGGCTTTGTTCCAACAGATGAGAATATAGAAGTATCAAAGCATGGTCAAAATATAACTTATGAGTACTTGTTAGCTAAAAACCCAAACTATCTTTTTGTAGTTGATAAGTCAGCAGGAACAAGTGGCTCAGAAGATTATTCAGCAGCTAAAGAAGTAATAGAGAATGAGTTAGTAAAAACTACAGACACATATAAAAATGGAAATATAGTTTATCTAAATGCTCAAGCTTGGTATGTGGGTGGAGCTGGGCTTCAAGCAGCAGATTTAATGATAGAGGATATGGAAGGGATCACAAAATAATAATTAGTAAAATAGAAATAGCTATTTGACATTTTAAAAGTCAAATAGCTATTTTCATGGTGCGTTTAGTTATTATAATACTGTCATCATATTAAAGTTAGTTATATAATATAAAAATTATAATAGAGAGTAGAATAAATTAATAAAGAGCATATTTATATAGAGAGGAGGTGTTTCTATGGAAAGTAGAAATAGTAGTAATTATAAGGGGATTGATATAAGTAGTTGGCAAGGAAATGTAAATTTTAAAAAAGTAAAAGACAGTGGGATAGAAATAGTTTATATTAAAGCAACGGAAGGTATAAGCTATGTTAATAATTATTTTTCTTCATCCTATAAAAATGCTAAAGAGCAGGGTTTGAAGGTTGGATTTTATCACTTCTTTCTAGGAGGAATAGATCCTAAAGCTCAAGCTAGACATTTTGTAAATACCATTGGGAATAGAGAATTTGATTGTAGACTAGCTATAGATATAGAACAGACTAATGGTTTAGATAAGACATCTTTAACAAGCGCAGCAATAACATTTTTAGAAGAGGTTAAAAAACTAACTAGTAAAGGTGTAGTAGTTTATACCTATACTAATTTTACAAGAACTGGTTTAGATAGTAGGTTAGAAATATATCCTTTATGGATTGCTGAATATGGGGTAAGGAGACCTGCCAGTAATCCAATATGGAATCAATGGGTTGGCTTTCAATTTTCAAGTACTGGACAAGTCCCAGGTGTAAGTGGAAATTGTGACCTAAATGAGTTTAATGAGGGAATATTATTAAATGGACAAAGTGTACCAGAAAATCCAGGTACAGATGAAAATAGTAAAAATGATAAATACTATATAGTACAATCAGGGGATACTTTAAGTGGAATAGCAGAAAAATATAATACAACCTATCAAAAATTGGCATCTATTAATGGTATATCGAATCCTAATTTAATATATCCAGGACAAAAAATAGTATTGCCAACAGGTAGTTCTTCAACAGGAGGTAATACTGGTAATTCATCCTATTATATTGTAAAATCAGGAGATACTTTGAGCGATATAGCACAAAAATATGGAACCACAACTAAAGTTCTAGCTAGTATTAATAATATATCAAATCCTAATTTAATATATCCAGGACAAAAAATAGTATTACCATCAGGTAGTTCTTCATCTAAAGGAAATACTAGTAGTTCATCCTATTATACTGTAAAGTCGGGGGATACTTTAAGTGAGATAGCACAGCGATTTGGCACTACTACGTTAACTCTTGTTAAGCTTAATAATATATCAAATCCAAATTTAATATACCCAGGACAAGTGATAAAAATAAAGTAAAACAACCTTAATAAGAAAAAGAGACTGTTGCAGAGTGATTTTTAATCTATTCTGCACAGTCTCTTGTATTTGAAATTTAATCTATAACTTATTAGGTGTAATAAAAAGTTTTTATATTTATATTAAACCTTGTTTTACTAAAAATTCTCGGGATACATCATCAGGTTCCATCTGTAGTTCGTCAACTTTATAATTAAGTTCCATCATGATATCATCATTAAGAATAGTTGATAATTGCTCCAATAGAGGAATTATTTCTGGATACTCTTTAAGAGTTTCTCCTCTAACTATAGGCATGGCATAATAGGGTGGGAAAAAGTTCTTATCATCTTTTAATGTCTTTAGTTTAAATTTCTTTAGCAATCCGTCTGTTGCAAAGGCATCTACCACATCTACCTCTTTGCTGATTAAAGCAGTATATCGAGGAGAACCATCAAGGCCTATGGAATCTTTGAATGAAAAATTGTATTTTTTACTCAATCCAGGAAGACCATCTTCCCTATTTAAGAATTCTAAGGTAGTTCCAGACTTTAGATTACTAGCAATGAGTGAGAGATCACTGATGCTTTCCAAATTATACTTTTCAGCTGTTTCTTGTTCAACAGCTAGAGTATAAGTATTATTAAAGTTCATTTGTTTTAAAACTTCAATATCAAATTTTTCTTTGAAATCTTTTTTTACAGTATCATATACTTTTTCCATATCACTTATAGGAGGGTTACCTAAGGTATCTCCATAAGCTGTCCCACTATATTCAATATATAAATCTATGTCATCAGATTTTAAAGCAGAAAAGCACACTTGAGTACCACCAAGATTAATTTTACGATTTACTGAAATATCTGTATTTTCTTCAATTAAATCTGAAACCATGTGGCCTAATATCATTTGTTCACTAAAATCTTTACTCCCTACAGTAATTACTTTTGAGTTAGTATTAACGTTAGTAATTGCAGAAAATATAAATATTAGAATAACAAAAATACTTGATATTGCTAATATTCCTTTTTGCATTTTACGAGTTTTCATGAAATCTTTTTTTGTATTAGACTTAACCTTTTGTAAACTGATTGGAGTTGTTAGTTTTTCAACAATACTAGCTAGAAAATCTACAGCTAAAGCTAGTATACAGGCTGGGATTGCACCAGCTAGTATTTGATTATTATTCACAGTTCTTATTCCGGAGAATACAAGGTAACCTAATCCACCAGCACCTATAAAGGCAGCAATGGTCATTAAGCCAACAGCAGTAACAGAAGAAATTCGAACTCCAGCCATTATAACAGGGAGAGCTAATGGAATTTGAATTTTTGTTAGAATTTGAAATTTTGTCAATCCTATTCCTTTTGCCGCTTCAATTGTCTGTGGGTTAATATTAGAAATCCCAGTATAAGTATTTTTGATTATAGGCAACAGGGAATATAGAATTACTGTTGTAACTGCAGGGAGAGTTCCTATACCTAAAAATGGTATGGAAAATCCTAATAAAGCCATACTAGGGATAGCTTGAATAATATTTGCAGCTCCAAGAATTGGTTTATTTAACTTCTTGACATAGGAAATTAGAATTCCTAGGGGAACACCTATTAAAATTGCTAGGCCAACTGAAATTGCAGTAAGTCTGATATGCTCAATCAATAATGATATAATTTGTGTTTTATTTTGGAAAATGTATTCTAAAATATTCATATTACTACGCCTCCTCTTCTATATATTGTTGACTAAGCGTTGTAACAAGACTACTTTCAGTAATCAATCCAATAAGACTGCCACTATCATTTAAAACAGGAACTGTTGAAATATTATTCTCATTTACAATTTTTAAAATATCAATTATATTATCATTCGGAGAAACATAAATATAATTATTGTTAAGAATGGAATTGACTTGAATTGATTTATCATCAATTGATCGCATTTGTTTTGCCTTTACTATTCCTTGCAGTTTTTTTGATTTGTTATCAATAACCATTAAGCTATCAACTTTGTATGAACGCATCTTTTCTATACATTTAAATATTGATAGGTCCTTAGAACAAGTTATAGGATTTTCTATCATAATATCTTCAGCTTTAATAAATTCAGGAGAGGTCCATATTCTTTTTTTACCAACAAATTGTGATACAAAATCATTGACAGGATTTTTTAATATATTTTCAGGTGTATCGTATTGAATAATTTTACCTTTATCCATGATGCACATCTTATCTGATATTTTTATAGCTTCATCCATATCATGAGTTACAAATATAATAGTTTTCTTTAGTTTTGATTGTAAATTTACAAGTTCATCTTGCAAACTTGAACGAGTAATTGGATCAAGAGCTGAAAATGGCTCGTCCATTAATATTATATCTGGATTAGTGGCAAAGGCTCTTGCGACACCTACTCTTTGTTGTTGCCCTCCACTAAGTTCTACAGGATATCTATTAAGAAATTTATCACAATCAAGACCAACCATGTCCATTAAATCATATGTTTGTTGTTTGATATCTTCAGGATTTTTATTTTCAACTTTTGGTATTAGTTCAATATTTTCTCTTATGGTCATATGAGGAAATAAACCTGTTTGCTGAATAACATAACCCATATTTCTTCTAAGATCTATTACATTTTTAATGCTAATATCTTCATTGTTGATATAGATTTTACCAGAAGTTGGGGTTATGAGACCATTAATCATTTTCAGTGTAGTTGTCTTTCCACAACCACTTTCACCTATAATAGCTACTAGTTTACCTTTTTCAATCTCAAAAGAGATATCAGAAAGAACAGTAGTATTTTTAAATTTTTTTGAAATATTCTCGAATTTTATCAATGTAAATCCTCCTTTGTAAAGTAACAACCTAATTATAAATGCAAGTTGTTACTTTGTCAAATTCAAAAAAATAAAAATAAGCTATCCTCCAATAATATTAATCTTAGTTCATATACTAGCAAAGATTAATGAATTATTTTGAGATAGCCTTATTAATTTATAGGCTCTGTAGTTGATATGAACATTAATTATGGAGGTTTGAAAATGAGTTTGCCAAATTATCTCGAAGTGTTAGCGTTAGCTAGAGATTTAAAAGAAAATGAAAGAGTAAAACTAATTTTAGATATAAGCAAAACAATGAATGATGTTTTACTAAATAAAAAGGCTAAGGAGTTAAGTTGCCCTTACTGCGATAGCAGCCGTATTGTGAAGAATGGTAAGAACAAAACAACACAGAAATATCTATGCAAAAGTTGCTTAAAATCTTTTATTAGT
>NZ_DJBA01000058.1:10766-32091 GCF_002435615.1 Clostridium sp. UBA5988
AAAAAGATAGTGTGCTTGTAACTGAGTCACTGTTTAGTTACAAAACATTATCTTCCTATAGTAAATCAAAACATGTAGCAATCCCTACGGGTTCTCGCAGGGTAGGTTCATATAATATCGAAAGAATTAATAACCTTCATAGCAAAGTGGAAAGTTTTATGAGGACCTATAGAGGTGTATCAACTAAATACCTTAGTAATTATATGTTTCTTTTTAAATACATAGAGTCGAAATGTGAGGCTACGCCTATATTTTTTAGGGGCACAAAGCCTTATTTCAGCACGAACTTTAAGGGTCGTCCACCAATATTCTCATAGCATGTATATTTTATCACTGTAATTTTCAACAGAGCCAATTTATATTAAGTTTATTACAAACAATTTAAATTAGGGATATAAAAATTTTTTTACACGCTCAATAGAATTTTCATCTCCAACAAAATAAAATATATCATTTTCTTGAAAAACTGCGTATGGTCCTGGCGACATAAGTAAAGAGTCATTTCTTCTGATTGCAATTATTGTTGCTGAAGTATTATGCCAAAAGTTTATATCAGATACAGATTTATTAATATAAGGTGTAGCAGATGTTATGTCTACTTGAAATGGTGTAAATGGATTTACAGAGCGTAATCTATCAGTTTTATCTATTAGATCAGAAAGACATCCATATAAGAATTTTATTTCTTTTTTTTGTCTTTCAACACTATCAATAATATCCTGCTTTAGATTACTTATAGTATTAATATTATCATATTGTTTAATAAATTTTATAGCATTTTCGTAGGATTTTATAGTAACTCCACTACCTTTGGAAGTATCCACAATATTTAAGTCTGATAATACACAAATAGCACGCCTTGCGGTTTCAGATGAGACACCATATTGACTTGCAAGAGAAGATCTTGCATAAATCTTATCACCAACTTTATAATGACCATCAACGATTTTGGCTGCAACATCAGCAGCTATTTGTTGATATCTAGGGCTTGTTATTTTAAATTTATTTTCCATAATAATTCTCCTATAACTATATTAATAACAAAATTAAATATATCATATTTAATTTTAAATTAGTATATATAAGTACAAATAAAATCAGCATTCCACTTTATTATAATGAATTGACATAGAATATAATAGTGATATACTTTAATTAACATCTTCCATAAACGTTTACACTTTGTAGGGAGTAAGTTTACTTTTTGAACGTAGCAACAGTTTAAAGAAAATATTAAAGTTAATTTTAATATTTATATAGACGATATTAATAGTATATATTCTATTATATTGTAATAAAAGACTAAAATTAAAAAAAAATAAAATTTTGTAGAAAAATATATTTT
Source organism: Clostridium sp. UBA5988 (assembly GCF_002435615.1). Lineage (NCBI taxonomy): Bacteria > Bacillati > Bacillota > Clostridia > Eubacteriales > Clostridiaceae > Clostridium > Clostridium sp. UBA5988. Next base: position 12,112 of record NZ_DJBA01000058.1, read on the forward strand.
GAAATTTTAGTATTTTGTATTATAATAACATTAAAGAACAAATTTTTCATGCTATATATTAACAATTTAATATATATAAATAGTTTCATTTAAAATTTCCCTATAATTTTAAAAGAACTAGACATTAAACAAGACACAGACAGAAAAGTCTACCATATAGATGGTAGGCTTTTTCTGTCTGTGTCTTGCTTACTAAAGATAAAGATTTAAATTATTAAAATAGAAAAAAGTAATTGATAAAATATATTGAAATTAATTGTTGGTTATTATAATGTATACATATTAAAATGATTATATCTATAAGGATTTAGGAAGGGAGTTACTATGAATAAGTGTAAAAAGTTTATATGCGTATCTGTAGGGTTGATATGTTTTACACTTGGAGCCATAGGGATTATATTACCTATACTCCCTACAACACCATTTTTGCTGTTAGCGTCTTTTTTCTTTGTAAAAGGGTCTGAGAGATTTGATATTTGGTTCAAGAACACAAAGATATATAAAAAACACCTAGATAGTTTTGTAAAGGAAAAAGCAATGACATTAAAACAAAAGATGACTATATTGTTATTTGCAGATTTTATGATGGCATTTCCACTTATAATTTTAGATAGTTTAGTTATAAAATGCATTATTATTTTGATGATAATAATTAAATATTACTATTTTTTATTTGTAATAAAAACCATTAATAATTAATAGTTTTAAACTTCAATTGACAAGTTGGTAAATATATATATAATTATAAGTATAATAGCTAAATGCAAAGAAAAGGAAAGTAACTTTAAGAATACTTATACAGAGAGCTTTCATTGGTGAGAAGAAGCAAAGGATATTAAAGAGAAAATGGCCTTGGAGCAGTGCACCGAGATTTAATATTAAGGCTGCAACGGGTTCACCCGTAATAGTGATAGAGTATAACTATAAACAGGATTTTTATGAGAAATTTTATCTATGTACTAGTCATGGAATAAGTTTCATGTAAGAAATTTTAATTATAGCGTACTTGAAGAGATTTATATTGTGAAATGTAAATGAAGTAGGATGGTAACACGAAGTTTTAACTCTCGTTCCTAAGATTAATTTCTTAGGAGCGGGAGTTTTTTAGTTTTACTCCAAATTTGTGATTTGGAGAAGTGAAAAATTAAATAGTATAAGAGGAGGAGAGTAGAATGAATATTTTAATTGGAGGAGCATGGCCATATGCCAATGGTTCATTGCACATAGGGCATATTGCAGCATTACTGCCTGGAGATGTTATAGCTAGGTATTATAGAGCAAAAGGGGATGATGTATTATATATTTCAGGAAGTGATTGTCACGGAACACCTATTTCTATTAGAGCAAAAAAAGAGGGTGTACTATCTGAAGTTATAGCTAATAGATATCATGAGGAATTTAAGTATTGTTTTGATAAGTTAAATTTCAGTTATGATTGTTATTCAAGAACTGATGATAATCAGCATAAAGAAGAAGTAAGAAGGATAATTATAAGTCTATATGAAAAAGGATTAATATATGAAAAAAAAGTAAGTCAAGTTTATTGTGAGGAGTGCAAGCAATTTTTACCTGATAGATATGTAGAGGGAGTATGTCCACATTGCAATAGTATTGCAAGAGGTGATCAATGTGAAAATTGTTCAACCCTTCTAGATCCCTTAGAGTTAAAGGATAGACAGTGTAAATTATGTGGTAGTAAGCCAGTAGTAAAATCCACTAAACAATTATACTTTGCATTATCTACTTTTGAAAAGGGACTTAGAAAGCATTTAGAAAGGTCTAGAAAAGACTGGAGAATAAATGCAGTAAATAGTACAGAAAGATACTTAAATGAAGGCTTGAAAGATAGAGCTATTTCTAGGGATTTAGATATAGGAATAGATATACCAATTAAAGGATTCGAAGATAAGAAAGTATATGTATGGATTGATGCTGTATTAGGATATTTAACTGTAAGTGAGAAGTGGGGAAAAGAAAATAATAAAAATTGTAGTGAGTATTGGAATAGTAGCAGTATTTCATATTATATTCATGGGAAAGATAATATACCATTTCATACAATCATACTTCCAGCATTATTAAGAGGAACAGGACCAGAAAGAAATCCAGATAAGGTTATTTCTAGTGAATATGTGACTTTAGAAGGAAAGAAAATATCAACAAGTAATAACTGGGCAATTTGGGTACCGGATATAGTAGATAGATATAATAGTGACTTAATAAGATATTTCTTCATTTCAAATGGACCTGAAAGAAGAGATACTGATTTCACTTGGAGGGAGTTCATAAATAAAAATAATGGTGAATTATTGGGAGCTTACGGAAATCTAGTTAATAGAACTTTGGTATTTGCTAAGAAGAATTTTAATAGCAAGGTACCAAAAGGAAAAGTTGAAGAGTCAATTAAAAGTACTATAGAAGAATTATATAAAAATATTGGTGAAAATATAGAAGAAGGGAATTTAAAATCTGCCATAGAAAGAATATTTACATTTATACGAAGTATAAATAAATATTTTGATGAAGAAATGCCTTGGATTACCATAAAACAAGATAGTAAACAGTGTGAAAATACTATTTATAATTGTTTATATGCTATTGTAAACCTAGCAAATCTTCTAAATCCATTTTTGCCAGAGTCCTCAGAAAAGATTAAAAGTTGGTTTTATTGCGAAGAAAATAGGTGGAAAGAGATTGAATTAAATTCAGGAGTAAATATAAGTGATTTTCATGTTTTATTTGAAAGACTAGATAAGAGTATTGTTGATGAAGAATTAAGTAAATTAGAACAACATGGAAAAGATATTAAATCTACTTAATATCCATTAATAAAACATTTTGGAATATTATGATATAATTTATATGTTAGTGTATTATTAAAATTTTTGATAACTTCTTTTGTAAGAATGGGTAAGAATGGTAACTTATAATTTACTATAGTTTTACATTTAAGAGTTGGGAAGTGAGTATAAAATGGTGGATAAATATAAAGTAGTAACTTTATGTGGAAGTACGAAGTTTAAAGAGGATTTTATAAAAGTTCAAAAGGAGTTAACTCTTCAGGGGATAATTGTAATATCAGTAGGATTATTTGGCCATGCAGATGGTGAATTTGGAACTATAATTACAGATGAAGTTAAAATTATGCTAGATGATATTCATAAAAGAAAAATTGATATGGCAGATGAAATCTTTGTTATAAATAAGAATGGGTATATAGGATGCAGCACTAGAAGTGAAATTGAATATGCCAAGAAACATGGCAAAAAAATAGTTTACTTGGAGCCCAATTATGAATAATTACTAATGAAAAATAATATATTTAGGAGTGAGGTTATGTTATTAGAGAAAGTAGATAGCATTATATTTGATTTAGATGGAACTATGTGGGATTCATTAGATGCTATTGTAGAAATATGGAATGAAGCTATAAAGGATTTTAATGATATTGATGCAATAATTACAAAGGAAAAATTAAAATCAGTAGTAGGGGTACCAGTTATAGAGATAGTAAAGGCTCTTCTTCCAAATTTACAAGAGGAGCGAGCAATTGAATTTATGAATTATTGTTGTAAGAAAGAAAATGAATATTTACCGATTCATGGAGGAATTCTTTTTCAAGGACTAGAAGAAACCTTAAAGAAGCTTTCACAAAAATATAAGCTATTTATAGTTAGTAACTGTCATCATGGGTATATAGAAGCTTTTTTTCATGCCCATAACATGAAAAAGTATTTTATAGATTTTGAACACCCAGGTAGAACAGGACTTACAAAGGGTGAAAATATAAAGATTATAATTAATAGAAATAGTTTAAAGAATCCTATATATGTTGGGGATACACAAGGTGATAGAAATGCAGCTAGGTTAGCAGGAATACCTTTTGTGTATGCATCTTATGGATTTGGGGATGTGGAAGATTATGATTATAAAATAGATAGGTTTCCAGAACTAGTAGATATGTATTTTTAGACAATAAAAATATATAATCCCAATGAAAATATATAATTTTTTCATTGGGATTAGTTTTTAATATTACTATTCTAATTAGTTGAATTTTTATTTATATTTAAGCAAACAATAACTCCAATGGACATACAAATAAGTATGAGTAAAGATGATATTTCAGTAGATATAACATCAGATGTGCTTATTAAAGTTAATAATTTTGATTGAATATTAACATCAAATCCTAAAAGCATAGAAATAGATGAGACGATGGTAACTATTAGAGATAATACAGATAATCCACAGATTATTCCGGTAATTATACGAATTAAATTTTCTTTTCTTTTCATATAACTGTTATTTAGATAAGTTTAAAGTATTATCTAAAATCCTCCTTGCCTTTAAGTTGTAAAGTAATTATAACATTTTTTTAAACAATATTAAACCTATGAATATAATATAAGTAATTATACTATGATGGGGAGGAAATTATGGATTATATAGTAGTGTTAGAAAGGCTTATAGTAGGCGTTATAATAGGGGGGCTTGTTGGATATGAAAGGGAATTTAAAAATAGTCCAGCAGGGTTTAGAACTCATATATTAGTATGCTTAGGAGCTACAATTATTTCTTTAATAGCAGAGTATGATCTACAAAAAATCATGATTATCGCGCAAAATCCTATGTATGCTGAAGTTCTAAAAGTTGATACAGCTAGATTAGGAGCTCAGGTTATAAGTGGTGTTGGATTTTTAGGTGCTGGTACTATTTTAAGAGATAAGGGATCGGTAAGAGGTTTAACTACTGCCGCAACTCTTTGGATTGTGGCATGCTTAGGTTTAGCGGTAGGAAGAGGACTCTATGCACTATCCTTAACATCAGCCGTAATCATATTTATAATACTAAGCTTATTTAAAAAAGCTGATAGAGTTATACAAAAAGAAACAAAGTGGAGAATAAGGTTTAGGAAAAAAGAAAAAGAAGATGAAGTTGATGAAGATTATAATATTACTGAAGGAAAAAATAGTGAGGATGTTATAACTTTATACGAGAAAGTAAATGAGCCAATAAGTAGAGAGTAGTCTCTACTTATTGGCTTTATAATATCAGTATTAACCACCATAAATAGTATCCCACCAGCTTTCATCTGGTTTACCATCAGACATAAGTCCCTCTGCAACCCAAGTATTACTTTTTTTACTATAAAATATATATAGCCACCTGACGGTTACACCTTTATCGAAGGAAGAATTTCCTGGTTCTTTAACGTTTATTTCTAGTTCGTAATAAGCTTTATTATTTCTTACTTCAGCATTACGTATTTTTACATAGTCAATATCTATTTCATTCCATATTTTTTGACCTTCTTCTAAAGTAGTACTATTAGAAGAATTGACTGTGTAATTGTAAATGAAGGAATATTCTTTGTTTATCATAGCATTCATATATAAGTTACAAAATTCTTCAGCGGAGCTAATATCATAGTTTATAGATGTAGAATCATTAGTTTGCAGTGAATGAGAATCTAAATTTTGTGGATTATAATATTTTTTATTTGGTAATATTTCTGTCAATGGAGTAAAAATAGAAACAAGCCATTTTTTATTTTTATTTATTAGCTTAATTTTTCCTTCTAGAGTTTGCTTTTCCTTGTATCCATCATTATATATTATATTAATATCAGCATTATATTTGTAATAAGCTTCGGTATCATTATCACTAGAATCTTTATCAAGAATAATGTTAGATATGGTAGTTGTATATTCATAGTCCTTAGCCATTTTTATAGAAGATAAGGGGAATCTATTTGAAATAAGTTCATCACCTAATTGAGAAGTAATAGAATCACCTATATTTTTTAAACAAGCTTCTCTAATTTTAGTTTCATCTTCAGGAGAAAGTGTAACAATACCTGTCTCCCCATTAGAAGGAGCACGTCCTTCAAGAGAGCTTTCAAAAAGTTTAGAAAGTTGATCTGTTAAAGTGTAGTCTGAAATATTATAGTAATTTTCTATAAAAGATTCAGCAACGGCTTTATCAGGAGAAGGATTTACTCTTTCGCAAGCAATTAGGGAAAATATAACGATACTAAAGAAAAGTATAATATATAACAAGGAGATACCATTAAGTTTTTTCTTCCTATCAAAAATATTTTTAAATCTTTTGTTCATGTTATCTACACCTCCATTAAAATTGGTTGAAAAAGTATTAACAAGTATTATCACTCCTACAAATGTAGTATATAATTATATTCTACATTTGTAGAAGGTTTATATCAAGAAATAAATGTAAAAATGTATAAAATTTACAATTCATTTATGTATTAAAAGGTATGTTATAGAAAATAAAAGTCGGGAAACTAATTATTTTTATAATGTACAATTTGAAAAAAAATAATTGAATATATTTACATAAAATATAATAAATGTGATATAATTAATATTATTAAAAACTGATGAGATAGTCAGGATATAGTTTTGCGTTTAATATAAAAATTGTATTTATCTAAATATTTTAATTAACAATAACTTTATGGAGGTTATAGTATGAAAAAAACTGCAATTTTAACTATAAGTGATAAAGGTTCTGAAGGACAGCGTATAGATGAGACAGGGCAAGTGTTAAGGGAGTATTTAGAAAAAAATAAATATATAGTCCATTATTATAAAATTATACCTGATGAAGTTGTAGATATAAAAAAAGAACTTATATATATATGTGATGAATTAAATATACCCTTGGTAATTACTAATGGAGGAACTGGATTTTCAAAGAGGGATGTAACTCCAGAGGCAACTTTACAAGTTATAGAAAAGTATGTACCTGGTATTGGAGAATTTATGAGAATGAAGTCTATGGAAATTACACCAAGAGCTATGCTGTCTAGGGGAATTGCAGGTCTTAGAAAGAATTCTTTAATTATAAATCTACCAGGAAGTCCTAGAGGTGCTAAAGAAAATATAGAATTTATTTTACCATCTTTAGATCATGGAATAAAGATTTTATCTGGAGAAACTTCAGAATGTGCTAGGAGTGAAGTTGATTTATAGGGGGTATAAAGGGAGGAGTATTTATGGAAGATTCCCATGGACGTAACATAAATTATTTAAGAGTTTCTCTTACGGATATGTGCAATTTAAGATGTATGTATTGCATGCCAGAAGGAAAGTGTAATCAAAATTATGTTAGTTCGAAAATGTCTATAGAAGAAATAGATTTAATTATTAGAATATTTGCTGAATGTGGTGTTGAGAAAGTTAGATTTACTGGTGGAGAACCGTTGATTGTAAAGGATATTTCTAAGATTATATATAATGCATCCCAAGTTAAAGGAATTAAAGATATATCTTTAACTACTAATGGCATATTTTTGAAGGATAAAATAGATGAATTAAAGAAGGCAGGGTTAAATAGAGTAAATGTTAGTATGGATACATTAAAGGAAGACAAGTATGAAAGAATAACAGGACGCTCATATCTTAAAAAAGTTAAAGAAGGTATAGAAGTATGTTTAGATAAGGGCATTACTCCGGTAAAAATTAATGTGGTGCTTATGAAAGGGATAAACTTAGACGAGGTTGATGAGTTTATTAAAATTGCAGAGAAAATGCCTATAGATGTGAGGTTTATAGAATTAATGCCTATAGGAGCAGGTACAGAGTTATTTAAAAATCATTTTATACCCTATAAGGATATAGTAGAGTCACATCCTAATCTCATACCTGAAGATCATAGAGTATCTTCAACGGCAGAACTTTATAAAAGTAGTAAGGGAAAAGGGAGAATTGGATTTATTAGTCCTATAAGTTGTAATTTTTGTAGTGAGTGTAATAGAGTTAGATTAACTGCTGAAGGTGGAATTAAGTCTTGTTTGCATGGTGAAGAGGAAATTAATATTCTATCATATGTACGAGATTTATTAAAAAAATATAATTTATCATACTGTGATTTACGAGAGAGTAGAGAATATAGTATTCTTAAGAAAAAGATTTTAGGAGCTATGTATAATAAGCCATTAGGACATAGACTATCTATGGAAGGAAAAAGTAGAAGCAATAAGCAAATGTTTCAAATAGGAGGATAACTTATGATTAAAAATGTTCAAATAGATGAAGGATTCACTCATATAAATAAGCAAGGAAGAGCTAGAATGGTAGATGTTAGTGAAAAGAAAAAGACAGATAGAGAGGCAATAGCCTGTGGTTCTATTTATATGAAGAAATCTACTTTAGAAAAAATAGACAAAGGGGAAATTATAAAGGGAGATGTACTTTCCGTAGCTCAAGTGGGTGGGATAATGGGAGCAAAGAAAACTTCAGATATAATTCCCATGTGTCATTCTATCATGATGTCAGGGTGTGATATTACCTTTCAGCTAGATCATGAGAAAAGTAAGGTAGATATAATAGCTACAACTAAAACAATAGGGGAAACCGGTATAGAAATGGAAGCCTTAACAGCGGTATCCATAGCAGCATTAACTATATATGATATGTGTAAGTCAGTAGATAAATCAATGGTTATAAGTGATATTAGGCTACTTCGAAAGATTGGTGGAAAATCTGGAGAGATTAATTATTTTTAAAGTTAGGAGAAGATGGTTATGGCAAAGGTTATTAGTATAAATATAAGTACTGAGAAAGGGGTTATAAAAATACCTATAAAAAGAGGTTTCTTTAAGATCGACTTCGGATTAGAAGGAGATGCTCATGGTGGTAATTGGCATAGACAAGTTAGCTTGTTAGGAGATGAAAGCATAGATAAGCTTAGAGGGAAAATAAATAAAGAATTAGTCCCAGGAGTGTTTGCAGAAAATATAACAACACAAGGAATAACTTTATATGAACTACCCATAGGAACAAAGCTTTCCATTGGGGAAGTTATTATGGAGGTGACACAGATTGGAAAAGAGTGTCATAAGGGCTGTGAAATAATGAAGACCACAGGGGAGTGTGTTATGCCTAGAGAAGGAATTTTTGCTCAAGTATTAGAAGAAGGATGGATAGAACCCGGTGATGAGATTTCTGTAATTAAGTATTGGAAAGCTTAAATTTAATTATTAATAGAATTTGTCATAACATTGATTGTAAAATTGATGGTTTCGGATCTATGTGTTTAAAATCCGAATTCGTTAAAAAGATATAAGATATAATTAACTCTACAAAAGAAAACCTCCATGAATTATATGTAGTTCATGGAGGTTTTCTTTTCTTATTTTAATCTAAACACTACGGTAACAGGGTTATGATCAGAGTATTTAAAATCTTGATCAGTACCTTTAGTAGAAATAATTTCAATATTATCAGATACTAGAAAACCATCAATTATTGAAGTTAGATTTTCACCCTTAATATAAGGAGTAGCTACAGTTCTAGAAGTAGCAATGGTCTTGTCATAGGCCCAAGAGTAACCGCTGGGAACAAAATCCTCAGGAATATCTTGTAACCACTCAGGCCATTTTTCAGTAGTAGTAAAATCGAAGGCATTAGTACCTGGAATTTGTTGATTCCAATCGCCACCTATAATTACATAGTTTCCTTTCAAATATTCTTCTTCTAAAATAGATTTAATATATCCAAGTTGTACTTTACGTATAGCACCACCTTTGTCATATGCAGAAAGATGAGCGTTTATAGCAACTAACTCCTTACCATTATCTACAGCCAATCTGTTTATTACCATAGCTCTATCTAAATCAGCTAATTGAACAAAGAATGAAGACTTACCGGGTAAATCATGTCTAGTAGCAGATTCTAGGTTGAATTTAGAAAGTGTTGTAAGCCCAGCAAGAACTTGTCCGTGAGGTTTAAATATAGGTATAGGAACCCATGGAACTTTATAATTTATAGCAAAGTTTGTACTATAATCACTAAAACTTTTCTTAATTCTTTCTAGCTGATTAACTTTGTAGCTCCTAGTAGCCTTTACGTCTACTTCTTGTAGAAATATTATGTCAGAGTTTAAATCTTTAATTATCTTTTCTATGACAGCTAGATTTTCCAATACCTTTTTTTCGCTTGTTCCTCTAGACATAACTCCACCATCCATAAAGAAATCCACTGTATCGTCCATTGTACCATATCCGATATTGAAGGTAGTTATGCTTAGATCTGAATTAGTTTTAATAATTTCATCTTTGTTATTTTCTATATCAATAACAGTTTTTTCTTCAGGTTTATAATCTGTAACTATCATAAAAACTATATATGTAGCAAATATAACTACAAGGGCTAAAAGTATAGTTGTTGATATTTTTAATATCTTTTTTCCCATATAATCCTCCTAAAAATAAATAATGTAATACTATTTTAACATGGAAACTATGGACAGAGTAAAAAACTTATATTAAATCGTTTTGACAATTCTCTTATGGATAATCTACTACATTAGGGTCTAGTCAAAAAAAAGTTTATATTGTAAAATAAATGTCTAGTTTTAATAAAGTTTTATTTTATTGTATAATTAAGTGGAAAGTTTTAAGAATTAAAAATAACTATAAATATAAGTAAATTTATCCGATGACTACCCGCTCTAATACTCCCATCTTCTTCAAAGTGGGAGTAAAGAGCGGCTACGACCCTGGATAACGATTTCTAACCTTCAGAGGGAGTAAAAACTCCCTCTGAAGCAAAGAACTCTGTTTATTTAAGTAAGAGAAAATAAGTAAGGTGTGAGAGAAGTGGCTAAGGTTATTATTGCGGAAAAACCATCCGTGGCAAAGAATATTGCAGAAGCTTTAAATATAAAAACTAGAAAAGATGGATACTTTGAGGGTGAGAATTATTTAGTTACATGGGCGTTTGGTCACTTATTACAACTATATGATGCTAAAGATTATGATGAAAGTATGAAAGGATGGGAGTTTTCTAAATTTCCATTTATACCTAGTGAGTTTAAATATAAGATAAAAAGTGATTCACTTAATAGAAATATTACTGATAAGGGAGCTGAGAAACAGCTTAGTATTATTAAATCACTTATAGATAGAGAGAATGTAGATGGAATAATATCCGCCACAGATTTTGATAGAGAAGGGCAGGTTATAGCAGATGAATTATTTATATATTTCAATGAAGAAAAGCCTGTATATAGACTTCTTTTAAATGAGTGGACTCCAGATGAAGTAAAAAAGGGTATGGAAACCTTAAAGCCTAATAGAGAAATGAAGTCCTTACAAGATGCTGGAATAGGAAGGCAATGGGCAGATTGGGTTATTGGGATAAATCTTACATCTGTGGCAACTTTGAGATATAAATTTGAAGATGTTAAGATGCTAAACATAGGAAGAGTGTTATTGCCAACTCTAAAGATAATATATGATAGGGATATGGAAATTGAAAACTTTGTGGCTACTACTTATTATAAGTTATCGGCTACCTTTAAGACTAAGGCTAATGAAGAGTACGAAGGTCTATATTATGAAAATGATTCAGAAAAATTTGAGGAAAAGTCTTATCTAAGTAATATAGGTAAATTACTACAAGGACAAAGAGCAGAGATAGTTGATAAGCAAACAGAGAAGAAAAGAGAATATCCACCTTATCTATTTAACCTATCAAATCTTCAAGGTCATGTTACTAGTAAATTTAAAGGATGGACTTCGGATAAGGTTTTAAAGGTTGCCCAGTCTCTTTATGAAAAAAAGTTTATTACTTATCCTAGAACTGCCAGTATTGTTCTGGAAGAAAGCTTAGAGGATAGAACAAGGAAGGTTTTGGAGAGTCTTAAAAAGGGTCTTCCATACGAAAATCAAATAAAATTTGCAAAAACTAAAAGGGTTTTTGATAATTCTAAGGTTGAGAGTCATAGTGCTATAGTTCCAACTTATATAAAACCAAGTAGTCTTAGTGCTGATGAAGCAATTGTTTATAATGCAGTGAAAAATAGATTTATAATGCAATTTATGCCTATTGCTGAATTTGAAGAAACAAAAATTACTGCTAAGGTTTATGATGAAAATATTAAAGGTGTATTTGTTTCCAAGGGTAAAGTTCAAATTGTTGAAGGTTGGCGTGTGGTAGAAAAGATAGAAACTAAGGACACTATACTTCCTTTAGTTATGGAAAAGGAAGTAGTGGATATTGTAGGAAATAAAGTTAACACTGTAACAAAGAAACCACCTAAAAATCATACAGAAAAGACTTTGTTAAGGGTTATGGAAACCTGTGGTAAGAGTTTAGGAAAAGAAGAAAATAATGATGAGGATGAAAACTCAACAGAAGATAATTCAGAGGAAACTTCAGAAGAATTAATGAAGTCTATATTGAGTGGTTTTAGTATTGGAACACCAGCTACTAGAGCTGAAACTATTAAAAAACTTAAAGATATAGGATATATTACTACTAAGGGAAAAAACTTAACTTGTACAGAGTTAGGTAGGACAATGGTAGAGATGTTTCCTGTCAGGGATTTATTTGACTTAGAATACACAGGTAAGCTAGAAAAAACTCTATCAGATATAGAAAAGGGAACTGTAGAAAAGGATACTTTTATAAAGCATATTTGCGATTTTACTAGTACATCTGTAGAGATTATAAAAAAGGATACATCAATGTTATCTAAAATAAAGATAGAGCTTTCTCCAGGTACTGTTAGTGTAGGTAATTGTCCTATATGCGGAAATCCAGTAGTGGAAGGAGAAAAAAGCTTTGGATGTAGTAACTGGAAAAATGGTTGTAAATTCACTATTTGGAAGAATGATAAATACATTGAATCCTATGGCAAGAAAGTTACAAAAGAAATGGTAGAAATACTTCTTAAAAATGGTAAAGTAGGATTTAGAAATTTGAGAAGCAAGAAAGGAAATACCTTTGCTGCTTATTTTAGATATGAAAAGAATGAAGAAACAGGTTATTTAAGTTGGAAGATGGAATTTATTTAAAAAGATAAGAAAGAAATTATATTTACACTATAGATAACTAAAGTAGACTCATTATCAATTGATAATATATTGTACAAGAAAATTGTTGAGAAAACTCACAAAATAAGCATAACTGAGTATTATAGTAATATATTTTATCTGATGTATAGCCATATCATTGTTGATTTTCGATATTAAGGAAAAAGATAATAGTGGTTTAACATTAGACTAAAGTCAATTGATAATGGAGGAAATTTATGGAGGAAAGAACAAGTATAGGTGTAGGAGTTAGTAAAAATACAATCTTAGTTAATGCCATTTTAGGAATAATCAAAGTATTGGCAGGGATTATGTCTAGTAGTAATGCTATGATTGCAGATGGTATCCATTCTTTTTCTGATGTGATTAGTACTATAGGAGTAATAATAGGACTAAAGCTTTCTAATAAACCTGATGATAAATGCCATCCTTATGGACATGAAAGAATTGAAAGTATTTCTTCTTTGTTTTTATCTATAATGCTTTTTGTGGTTGCTATATCTATAGGATATTCTGGTATTAAAAATATTGTTTTAGGAGAAATAAAGAATCCAGGAATCCTTGCTATTTGGGCTGCTATATTGTCTATTATCGTTAAAGAGTGGATGTATTTTTATACAATAAAATATGCTAACAAAATAAATAGTTCTGCTCTCAGAGCAGATGCTTGGCATCATAGATCAGATTCTTTTTCTTCAGTGGGAGCTTTAATTGGAATAATTGGAGCTAGAATGGGATGGCCAATTTTAGATTCAGTAGTTGCCATAGTTATTTGTGTTGTAATTATAAAAGTAGCCTGTGATGTATTAAAGCAAAGTATAAATCAATTAATAGATACTTCTGCAGATGAAGAAATTATAAGTGATATCAATGAAAAACTTCAGACTATTGAAGGCGTAAGACATATTGACAGTATAAAAACCAGACAACATGCTAATAGAGTATATGTAGATGTAGAAGTGTCTGTAGATTCAAAACTTACAGTAGAAGAAGGACATGACATAGCAATAATCATACACCATGGTGTCGAAAAAAACCATAATATTAAGCATTGTATGGTTCATATTAATCCTTATAAGTATAATTAACATGAACATTAAACTAAAGGGATGAATTATATTTAACTTAAATAATTTTTTGGCTTAAATAAGCGTGAAAATACTATATGCAATATAATTTTGTATTGCATATAGTATTTTTTTTAGTAAGGGGTTACGTTTAATTATAGTCTATTTAAGTTCAAAAGATTGGCAGTCTGTACATTCAACTACTGTAGGATTTTGTTCATGAGTTCCTACTTTAATTTGATTTAATGTACAGTAGTTTTCGTTACGATTATTGTACTTGCAGTTGTTGATTGTACATTTAATAGATTCATTTTTATCCATTTTAATTCACTCCTTAAAAAGTTTTTGTATTAACTACAAAATTAGTATGGCTTTTATATTTGTTATTATTCATTGTAAAGTTTCTTAAAAATATAAAAAATTATTTTGTAGTGTAATTAGAACCAAATTGAGAACGACAGAATTCTATGAAATAGCCTTGAGGATGTAGACAAACAGGACAGGATTTAGGAGCTTCCTTCCCTTCATATATATATCCACAATTAGTACAAAACCATTGAATTGATTCATCACGCCTAAATAAAGTCTCTTCTTCTAATTGCTTAGCAAAATAATTAAATCTATCTCCATGAATTTTTTCTACAGAAGCTATATTACTAAATAATGTAGAAATAGCATTAAACCCTTCTTCTTTAGCAATTTTAGAAAAATTACTATAAACATCATCGTATTCTTCATACTCATTGTGATGAGCAGCTTTTAATAGTTTTAGAGTTGAATCATATAAGTCTACAGGATATGCACCATTTCCTATTTCTATATTATTTCCAGCTTCTTCTTTTAATTTTTGATAGAATTGATTAGCGTGAGCCATTTCTTGGTTTGCAGTATAATTAAATACTTGCTCAACTATGTAAAGTCCCTCTTTTTTTGCAAAACTTGCAGCAATAGTATATCTATTTCTTGCTTGACTTTCACCAGCAAAGGATCTCATTAAGTTAATGCGAGTTTCACTATCTTTAAAATTCATTTTTATTACCTCCAAATTTTTAAATCTTATTACTAAGTTTCCAAAAGTAGAGTAATTTTATTCATAACTTTTAAAAGTAAGTTAAAGCAAGAGTTAAATTGATACGAGAACATTATCAGAGTTAGATTATATAAGTTGAAATAGTATGTACTTAGAATCTGATAAAGATAAAGAGCGTATGAAGTAGAATTAAATGTTAATACAGTAGGTATATGTACATTACTTCAATTTATAGACATTGATTTAAAATAGAGTGAAAGATATAATAAATCTATCTGTGGTTTTATATTTTCATAGCCCATGAAAATATGAAAAATTTACTGCTGAGGGACAAAAGTAGTAATTAAAAATTTCAGGGAAGGTAGGAATAATATGAAATTAAGTATTATTAAAAGGGATTCAAGAGTTAAAGACTTTGATATGGAGAGAATACATATAGCCATTAAAAAGGCTTATGAAGAAGTCCATGGAAATGACTTTGTGTTTAAAGAACATTGGAGTGACTTAGAAATTAACATAGAAAAAACTATTATAGAGTTAGGAAAAGAAGAGCTGTTTATTGAAGAAATTCAAGACATAGTAGTTAAGGCTTTAAATAATAAAGATAAAACTGTATCAAAGGCCTATGAAGATTATCGTGAAAAGCGTAGAATTGCAAGAGATACTAATGGTGATACATATAAAAAATTAGATAAGGTACTTCAATGCTCTGATATTATGAACTCCAATGCTAATGTGGACGAGCATAGTTTTGGTGGTCGTAAATTTGAAAGTGCAAATGTAATATTAAAAAGGTATACCCTAGATAAGGTAATAAAGCCTGAAATAGCAAGGGCACATATTGAAAATAGATTATACATACATGACTTAGATAGTTATGCTACGGGAATGCATAATTGTAGTTTCCCAGATATAAAGAAGCTAGTTAACAATGGATTTATTACTAGAAATGGGGATGTAAGAGGAGCTAATGGACTATCTACAGCATTTCAATTAGTAGCAGTAATATTCCAAATACAAAGCCAAGAACAATTTGGAGGTACAGGAAGTTGCCATATAGATTATGATTTAGAAGAGCAGGTGGATATATCTTTCAAAAAGCATTTTTCTGATGCACTTTTTTACTTTGAAGATAAAGAAGTAAGCTGGAAAGAGTTAGATTCTGAAATATGCGTAGAAAATAAAGAAGAGCTAAAGAAGAAATATCCTAAGTTAACAGCTTTTGCATTAAGAGAGCTAGATAGAGAGGGTATGCAATCAGCTCAAGGCCTATACCATAATCTGAATACACTAGAATCAAGACCAGGTTCCCAAGTACCATTTACATCTATAAATTTAGGAAGAAGAACTACAGTTGCTGGTAGAATGCTTACTAGATGGCTTATGCTTGCTAGTATAGATGGAATAGGAAAACATCATAAAACAAGTATATTCCCAATAGCAATCTTCCAATATAAAAAAGGGGTTAATGATACAGAAGAAACTCCAAACTATGACTTAAAGAAGTTAGCTATAGAATCTATGTCTAAAAGAATATATCCTAACTGGGTAAACTGTGATTGGAGTAAGAATGTAGAAGATTTAAGTAATCCGGATACAGCTATGGCAACTATGGGATGTAGAACCTTGGTTGGATTTGATAGACATGGTATGGGATATTCAAAGGTAGGAAGAGGAAATGTTACTCCAGTAACAATTAACTTGGTAAAAATAGGTATAAAACATGGGATATGTTTAGGAGAAAGAGAAGAAGCTGATTTTGAAGGTTTTTGGAATGAATTAAATGAGCTTTTAGAACTTTCAGCTACAGCCTTAGTAGATAGATTTAAATATATATGTTCACAAAGTGCTAAATCAGCACCTTTCATGTATAGAAATAAAAGTATGCTAGGTGGAGAATATGACTCAGACACTTGTATTTATGATGTAATGAAACATGGAAGCCAAGCTATAGGATATGCAGGTATTGCAGAAATGTGTCAAGCTCTCTTTGGAAAAGATCATGGTGATGATAAGGATGTTCATAAGTTTGCATTATCGGTGGTAGAAAGAATTTCAAAGTTTGCGGAGGAAGCTTCAGAAAGATATGATTTAAACTTTGGTTGTTATGCAGCACCAATTGAGTCTACTTGTGGAACTATAATAACAGGAAATAGAGAAATTAAAGGTTTAAGGGATGAATTTGGAATTATAAAAAATGTAACGGACAGGGAGTGGATAACTAATTCACATCACATACCAGTTTGGAAAAATATAGATGTGTTTACTAAGTTACAACTTGAGGCTCCATTTACTAAATATCCTACTTCAGGATGTATAACTTATGTAGAATTAGATAGTTCTGTAGTAGATAATCCAAAAGCAATAGAACAAATAATAGATTATGCCTTTAGCTTAGATATTCCTTATTTAGCATTTAACTTCCCTATAGATACTTGTTTAAAGTGTGGCTATCAAGGAGAATTTAATGATAGATGTCCAATTTGCCATAGTGAAGAAATAGAACAACTTAGAAGGGTTACAGGATATTTAACTACAGATTATCGCAACTTTAATAAAGCTAAGCAAGCTGAAGTTAAAGAAAGATTTAAGCATAGCACTATAACTAAGCTATAGAAAGGACAGTAAAAAGTGATTGATACTATAAGGTTAATAGGGTATAATCCCTGTTCTTTAAATGAAGGAATAGGTCTTAGGGAAGTGTGCTATATAGCAGAGTGTACACATAAATGCCATGGGTGTCACAATGAAAAGTATTGGTATGAAAAAGGGGATTTATATAAAATAGATGAGGTTGTAGATAAGCTTACTAAAAATCCAATTACGGGTATAACTATAAGTGGTGGAGATGGACTAACTGTTCAATATAAAAATACCTTAGAATTACTTAAGAGATTAAAAGAAAAATCTAATAAGAATATATGGTTATATACGGGTTATACTTGGGAGCAATTATTTGAATTAAATAAAGAAGAAGTTTTAAATTATGTAGATGTAATTGTAGATGGGAGATTTGAAATAAGCGAAAGGGATGTAACTCTAAAATTTCGAGGAAGTAGCTCACAAAGAATTATAGATGTTAAAGAAAGCCTTAGTGAAAATAAGGTTAAAGAGTTTAAGTTATAAAAATTAATATAAGAGCATTAGAAAGAGGAGAGACGCAATGAGAACAAGAGGATTTGAAATAGTTACAGATGAGAAAAGAAAGCATCCGCAGGAAGACATACAGTTACCAACAAGGGGAAGCAAGCATGCTATAGCATATGATATATATTCACCTATAAATGTAGTTATAGAGCCTATGGATAAGCAATTAATATGGACAGATGTAAAGTCATATTTTCAACCAGGGGAAGCTTTGATTATTAATGTTAGAAGTTCTATGGGAAGTCATCCAGTTTTAATGGCTAATGCTCAAGGCTGGGTAGAATGTGACTATTATAACAATCCTAAGAATGATGGGAATTTGGGAATAAATCTTTTAAATCTAGGAAAAGAGCCTTATATAATTAAAAAAGGTGATAGAATAGCTCAAGCTATGTTTATACCTTTCTTAGTAAGTGATAACTGTAATACTGAAGAGGAAAGAGTTGGAGGTTTTGGTAGTACAGGTAAATAATAAGTTTTAATAGGTGTATTTATTTTTTAGAACATGGGCACTATATTCTTAATCTTTTATTAACGCTTATAAAGGTAGGGATATGGTAAATGAAAAGAACTATGATAACAGTGGTAAGTTGGACTTTAATTATTTCAGCTATTTCTATGGTATATTTTTTTAATATTATTGAAAGAAAAGAAAATGAACCCTCTGTAGAGGCTATGGTAAGTGATAATTTATTAGTTAATAATAAAATCATTGAGCATATAGGCTTAGCAGAAGAAGCTTTAAAGGAGTTCGGGGCTATGAGTAGTGAAGAAGCTGCAAAGCTTTGGGCAAAGGGAATGATGACTAGAAATGGAGTACTTCAATACGCTGTTATGAATAAGGAACTTCAGCAAGATTTTAAAGATCATCTTTCTAATGAAAATAATACATCATGGGTAACAGGGACTTCAAGTCCATGGATTACTAGTTATGAAATGATAGACCAAGTTGATGTAAGTAGCAAGGTTAAATTGCATAAGATAAAATTCAATTTAGCTACAGCTGAGGGCAAGGAGAAACCAGTCTATAACACATTAACTATCATGTACAATGATAATAAATGGGCTATTTCTAGTATAAGGTAGATTAACTTTGTAGATAAATATATTATAAAGAAGTTCTTATTTATGATGATATATAAGAACTTCTTTTGTTTTGAGGTTTATTGTAGTAAATAAGCTTAAAAAATAGTATAATTGTGTAGCCTAAGTTAATAATGTGGAAATAAACAATAAACTTAAGTATTAAATAAGTAATGTTGCTATATAATTTAAAACATAGAAAAATTTAAAATGTAAAATAAGGGAGACCATTATGAAAATAAAACTAAACTCCAATATTGCTAAAAGAACCATATCTAATATTATTGTAGTTTCAGTAGGGATTATACTGTTTTTTATAATAAAAAATCTAGGAGGTATTTTTAATAAAGCAGGAGAAATAATTAAACTATTAATGCCATTTATATATGGTTTTGCTATGGCATATTTATTAGCTATACCATTAAAGTTTTTAGAAGATAAAGTTCTTAAATTTATGGACAAGAAAAATCAGTACAAAGCAAAAAGGTTTATTTCAATAACTATTACATATATATCTGCAGCTATATTAATTAGTATTGTATTTTCGATATTAGTTCCGGAGCTGAGTCGTAGCATATATACACTTTTAGAAAATATACCTGAATATATTAAGGCTCTAGAGGAATACATAAATAATATAGTTATAGCTTTGAATTTGAATGGGGATATGGTAGAGGATATAGTAAAAGATTTTAATAGCATATCTAAGTATATAACAAGTATTGCAGGCACAGCAGTGTTGGATTTATTCCAATTCTCTGCTAATATTACTCAATATATACTAAACCTGAATTATTCACCGAATT
>NZ_DJBA01000073.1:0-28210 GCF_002435615.1 Clostridium sp. UBA5988
TTTTCTATGAATAATTCAGGATAAATGTTTAATAATTATTATTTAAAATATAAAAGGCTTATTAACAGTCTAGTTAATATTAAGTTATAGGAGGAAATATATGAGTAAAACAGTTGTTATATACAAATCAAAATATGGTTCAACAAAAAAATATGCAGAATGGATTGCTACTGCACTTGATGCGGATATTTTTGAGGCATCTAAAATTGATGTAACAGGTATGCAAAATTATTCTACAATTATTTATGGAGGCGGTCTTTATGCAAGTGGAATACTTGGTGTTTCATTAATTACTAAAGCCTTTGATAAGATTAAAGATAAAAATTTAGTTGTATTTACTGTAGGACTTGCTGATCCAAGTAACACTGAACAATTTATACCTGTTATAGATAAGAATTTTACGAAGGAAATGCAGGATAGGATTAAATTATTTCATTTTAGAGGTGCTATTGATTATAAAAATCTTGGTTTTATCCACAAGTCTATGATGGCTTTATTAAAAAACAAAGTAAGTAAAATGCCAGAGGATAAAATGGATGATGAAGCAAAAATGATGCTCGAAACTTATGGTAAAGTAGTAGATTTTACAGACCAATTATCAATTAAGTCATTGATTGAATTTTGCAATGGATTATAGAGTATTACAAAACAATATGGTGATATGTCTATAAAGGAGCAATAGAACAATATAACTGGAGGAATAAAATGAAGTTAGTAACAATATGGGATAAGGTTGCCGTTGATTTTGGAAAAGTTGGACCTAAATATTGGAATGATTTTGGAAATAGATTAGTTGAGCTTTCAAGGATTAACAAAGGAGCTAAAGTGTTAGATATTGGAATGGGTAGAGGTGCTTCATTATTTGCTGCAATAGATAAAATAGGTAAAGATGGATACGCTGTAGGCATAGATAATTCAAAAGTTATGGTAAGTGAAACCCATAAAGATATTTTAAATAAGAAAATATGTAATGCAAAAGTTAAGAATATGAATGCTCAGAATTTAAACTTTAAAAAAGATTCATTTGATAATGTTATTTGTGGATTTGGAATAGGATATCTTTTGCTTAGTGAAAATAGATTAAATGGAATACTAGGAGTATTAAAAGATGGAGGACAAGCAGGCTTTAGTATATGGGGTAAACAGGAAGATCAAAAATGGTTAACTGAAATAGTTAATAAATATTTACCTAAGAACTTACAAAAAGAAAATAAGGACAGAAAGCCAGATATTCCAAAGTTTGATACAGTAGTGGATGTAATAAAAATATTAGATGACTCAGGTTTTATAAATGTTAAAGTTCATGAAGAAAGTACAGATGTTGTGTATAGGGATAAAGAGGAATGGTGGCAAGAAATGTGCACCAACGCAGTTAGAGGAATATTTGAAAAAATAGAAGATTTGGGTTGTGATGTATTTGAAGAGTTTAAAAAAGACATATTTCAAGGACTGGAAAGTTTTGATAAAGGTGACGGGCTTCATTTTAATATGTCAGTAATATATGCATTTGGAGAGAAATAAATATATAAAGAATGGTTTTAGTTGTCGTAAGGTATTTAAAATAGGTGATGGTTCTTTAGCGGAAGTGTTAAGTAAAAATTTAAGATAAGTTATATACAAAGAAAGCAAAAGAAATTGGTAGAGAAAGACTTAAGTTTATGGAAAAGTATTTTAATAGGTTACAGATGGAGATAGAAGGCATTAAGTAAATTAGTGCTTTCTATTTTATTTTCACTTTAAGAATTAATTAACTTATATACAAGAATATATATTATGTTGAAATTAATGTTATAATTTAAATATAAATAAATTTTGAGTGTTTATAAAGGAAAAAGGACTTATTGAATAAAATACTAATGTCAAAGGAGCATAAAATTCATTCTTTTATCTAGATTTCGAGGAGTGATTAAATATGATTTTATTTGTAGAATGTGTTATTTCCTGTGCAGTTTTCACGCTAATTATATTACCTTCTCTTTATAAAGACCCTATTAAGCATATTATGTCTTACCCTAAAGAAATTAGAGATAGGGTAGAAAATCTGCCTCAGTATAAAGATGTTATTAAAGTTGAAGAAAAAAGACATTTATCAGTTAAATTAATTGCAGTATTGATTTTTGCAATTGTTCTTGCTGTAGTGGCATATTACTCTGGTGCAAAAAACTTTAAGTCTGCATATATCCACGTGTTTATATTATTTTTTGTAGTGAATATTTACGATATGATAGTATTAGATATTGGACTTTTTTGTCACAGTAAAAGAACAAGAATACCTGGAACTGAGGATATGGATAAAGAATATAAGAATCCCTGGCATCATATAAGGGGTGCTGTTATAGGAATAATAATTGGCACTATTGTTGCTTTATTATCAGGGGCAATAGTCCATATCATAGGGATAATATAAAGTTACTAATTGAATTTTATAATGGACTATAGAGTATTAGAAATCAGATGAAAATTAATATAATTAAGGGGGTTATTAAAATGTTAGGAAAAGAAGATATAGTTAAAATACTTAAAAACATGGAGTTACCTTTAAGTGAATATTGGATAACCTCTGGTGCAGGTTTAGTAATTCATGGTGTTAAAAAAACCACAAATGATATTGATTTAGGATGTACTACAAATTTAGTTGAACTATTTTTAAAAAAAGGTTGTAAGTACACAGTAGAAAAAGATAATTCAAGAATTGTTCAGATAAACGATACAATAGAAATACTAGAAAATTGGTTCGTTGATGAAATAGTGATCATCGATGGATTACCTGTAGGAAGTTTAGAAAGTATAAAAAAGCAGAAGGCACAATTAAGAAGAGAGAAGGATATTAAGGATATTAAGATTATAGATGATTATATTAAGAATAAGGTTAGTAATTAAAAGGTGCTCAATACCCAATGAAAACATATATTTCGTTTTGGAGGAAATAATTAATGAATAAAAAATTAAAGATTTTTTTAATTCTTATGATTTCCATATTCTTAATCATTGGAGGAGTTTATGGATATAAAAGATATAAAAAGTATGATGCTTATAAAACAGATGCAGTATTTTTGTTAGATTTTTTAGAAGATAATTATCCTTTCTTTGAGGTAAAAGCAAAAAAATTAAATTATAATTTTTTAGAATATAAAGAAGAATTTATAGAAAAAATATCTAAATCTAAAAACGATACTGAATTTATTAAAAATGTAAGTTTAGTTATGAATTTATTACAAAATAATCATAGCCACATATCTTTCAATTCATTAATTTTTGAGCACAGTGGTTTATATGATAGTAACGTTGATTTAAAAGAAAAAACTGAATACTGGGCTGACAGATATTTAAAAACATTTTATATCCCAGAAATAAAGTGGAAGTATGTTCAAGGAAAGTATATTGTTACAAAATCTAAAAATGAAAAGATACCAGTCGGAAGTATGATTAATAAATTTAACGGAAAAAGTGTAAGTGATTATTTATATGACAATAAAGAAATATATTATCTATTAAAGGATTCTAAAAGAAATCAATATTATATATACGAAGATAGTTATTTTAAAAGGGATGGTTCACCAGATAATATAGAAATAGAATATAAAAATGAAAAAATAAATTCAACTATACACTATGAGACCTATAGTAAGGAATTAGAAGATTGGTATTATGGCGATTTTATAAATTCTAGCGATAACAATATTGTATTAGATATTGTAAACGAAGGTAAAACTGCCTATATAAAAATTAGAAGTTTTAATGGCGAATACATGGCAAAGAATCAAGCAACTATACAAGATTTCTTATTAAATGAATGTGCAGATGTTGATAATATTGTTATAGATATAAGAGGTAATGGTGGTGGAAATAATCAATTTGGTGAATTTATAATTTCAGCTTTATCAGATAAACCTCTATATATGTCTTCTTATGATTGTTTTAGAGATACTAAGTTTATGGATGAATATTACTTTTCAAAAATATTTAATGAAGAAATAACTCAATCTCAGATGCCAAAGAATAATTATGATTTAAACAACTTTAGAATATATGATGTGGATATAACTATAAACCCCTATGGTAATTCTATAAATTTCCAAGGGGATATATATGTATTAGTTGATGATATGGTTTATTCTGCATCGGAGTACTTTATAAGTATAGTTAAGGATACTAAGTTTGCAAAAATAATAGGAACAACTACAGGTGGAGATGGTTTAGGTAGAGAGCCAATAGCTACTCTTCTTCCAAATAGTAAGATAGCTATACAATTTTCATCAACCCTGTCTACGAACAGTGTAGGTGTTGCAAATGAAGAAGTTCATACTGAACCTGATATGTATATAGAACAAGATTTAAATGATTACTTAAAATATTTAAATTCGGATCTTGATAACATTGAAAGAAGTAAATATGATACAGTATACAATAAGGTTATGAGTATCTTAAAATAAACATTGTTTAAGCTTACTGTGGAAGTATCCCAAGGGTACGCAAACAAATTATGAATACAATTTATTTTGCTTAAATTCTCAATTTTTAACATAATTCGGAAAATTGATTTATGATTTCTACAGTGTTTGGTATTATATAGAAAATAAGGTTTAAGGAGGAGTTAATAAATGAAAAAGATATTAATAATTTTTTCAATTATGATAGCCATGTTGATTTGTAGTGGTTGTGAAATGTTGGGTGTGGAAAAGGACAAAACTACAGATATTTCAAATTACAGTGAATATCTTGGAAGTGAAGGTAAACATCCTAATGATATATTCCCTAACAAAATACCGGATTCAGCAGAAGTAGAAGATTTTACTTATTATTACTATAATCCATTTGACCCAAATTATGTAGCATATCTTGTATATACATGCAATGATGAAGATTATACAAAAGAAATAGAAAGGTTGTCAAAGTTGAATTCCTCTGAAGACAATCTTATATATGGTGCAACTGGTTTTAATTATCCAGTATGTGCAGTTTACGCTGATAGTTATAATGGGTATATTTATGCTTTAGCTGATGAAGAAAATAGCAGATTGATTTATGTTGAAATTAATTTTTGTAATTATTTTTCTGACATTAACTATGAAAAAATAATTGATGAAGATCATCTTCCTATAGATTTTGATGCGAAGAAAGGAAATGCAACTCGAAAGGCATTTGATGATGGGGAGTAATAATACAAGTAAAATTTACAAGGAAACATTAAATTTTTTAATTTGGAGGGTATTATGAATTTAACAGAACTTAATCCTAAAGGTAGATTTAGTAGTCGAGTAGAGAACTATGCAAAATATAGACCTAACTATCCTAATGAAATAATAGGGTTTCTAAATACATCCATTGGCTTAACTAAAGGAGCAATTATTGCTGATATTGGCTCTGGAACAGGAATTTCTGCTAAAATATTTTTGGATAATGAAAACGAAGTATACGGTATTGAACCTAATGCAGAAATGAGGTCCGCTGGAGAGAAGTATCTAATTAATTACACAAATTTTCATTCAATAGATGCATCTTCTGAATATACAAAGTTGGAATCAGAATCAGTAGATATAATTACATCAGGACAAGCATTCCATTGGTTTGAACCAGAAGCTACAAAAAAAGAATTCCTCAGAATATTAAAACCTGGCGGGTTCGTAGTAATTATCAATAATAGAAGAAAATTTAGCAATAGCAAATTTATGAATGAATATATGGAACTAATTGAAAAATACTCAGAACGTGAGGGGGGAAATTCACTTAATACGGATTTACCCAAATTCTTTGGTTTAAAAACAATCGATAAAGAAATATTTTCTAATCCTCAAGTGTATAATTTAGAAAGATTAAAAGGGGATTTAGTATCTTATTCATATATTCCAAATGAAGAAGACCCAAGATTCAATTATATGATTTCTGAACTCGAACTTCTATTTAAAAAATATAATAAAAATGGAGCATTGATTTTTGATTATGAAACAGTAGTATATTACTGCAAAATGAAGTAGTTCACATAAATAATAATTGGAACTATTATTACTTTGTGAATTATGAAGAGAGGAAGAATATCAATGGTTAATATATTATTTAGTTCATATAACTTTAATGAAAAATGGGCAAAAGGTTCCATGGAAAAATATATAAAGTGTAATGATAAGGTTTTGGTAATTCCATTTTCTTTCGGTGAAAATATAAGTAACGATATGGATTGGCAGGATGCCTATAGTAAAGGTAACGGAAAGTATTATAATACTATTATTTTACCATTTTTGAGTTATGGAATCAGGGAAGAAAATATAGAATGGGTAAATCATTTTAAGGATACAGAGGAAAGTGCAAAAAAGAAAGTAAGAAACAGTGACATAATATTTTTCACTGGAGGATTACCTGATAAAATCATGTATCGCTTAAAGGAGTTTGATTTAATAAATGAGATTGAAAGTTTTCTAGGAGTAATTATAGGGATTAGTGCTGGAGCGATGATTCAGATAGCAGATTATCATATTACTCCTGATAAAGATTATGATACATTCTCATATAATAGAGGACTAAATTTGATTAGAGACTTTGATATTGAAGTTCATTATGAAGAAACAGATATAGAAAAAAACTATATAAATAAGGTATTAAATGAAAGAGCGGACACTGTATATGCTATTAAAGACACTGGTGGAATAATTGTTGATAATAGTGCAATCACATTACTGGGAGACATACAGACATTTAGTAGGGAATAGTTTAATGAGATAATTGTTAATAACATATATAATAACAATTATATAATTGGAGATTACTGATATGAGGATAGTTATATTGTTAGTTATCAACAAAATTGGGAAAATTAATTGATGATTTCTACAGCATTTGGTATTATATAGAAAATAAGGTTTATTGGGGGTAGTAAATATGAGATTTCAATTAGCTAAGAAAGAACAACTCAAAATACTCTGTGCAAAGTCTGTAAGTATGGCTTAAGGCGACAATTGCACAGAGGTAAATATCTAGTCGCCATTACTAAATAAATTCATACTTATACAGGCTTTGTTTCCTTAATTTAAAGTATAAATTTAAGGAGCTGAGCTTTATGGGATATGTAAAGGCTGAAACAATTTTACCAGATAATTTATTAAGAGAAATTCAAAAGTATATTCAAGGAGAATATGTATATATTCCATCTGAACATACAACACGAAAAAAGTGGGGAGAAAAGTCAGGAACCAGGCAGCGTATACAAAATAGAAATGAAGTTATACGTAATAAGCATGAAAGTGGATATACCATTGATGAGCTGTCAGAAGAATTTTTTCTTTCTATAGATAGTATTAAAAAAATTGTATATAGTAAAAATAGAAATGAAAAGCTATCACTCTTATAATGAGTGGTAGCTTTTTATGTGCAAAGAATAATATAGAATTGTTCTTTATATATTAATTGATGATCTCTGTATATTAAAATAAGTATGATAATAAATTTTGATATGTGAAATTATTAATTAAAGATATTTATGTTTTGTGGGTTGAAATATAAATATATTTTTAACTGAGTACACAGAAAGGAATAATATTTAAAATGGGGTTAAATATAGAGGAATTAGGGGAAGCGTTTTCTCATTTAAAACTTGTTGGTAGTAAGGACAATTCAATAAGACTAATCAATGGAATAATAAAGAATAAAAAGGTTGAAGATGAAGATTTATTTGTTATAGAGGGATTATGGGCCTATGAAAAGATAATTAAAAGTAATATTAGAATAATAAACTTTGTATTTTGTCTAGAGTTTATTAAAAACAAATCTATCCTTGATATGGTTAAGAGTATTTCTATGGTAGCAGAGAATTCATGTTTAATATCAAGTAATTTGTGTAAAAGGTTGAGTAGCAGAGAGAGTGGAGAAGGATTTTTTCTATTATGTAGTTTTCCAAAGTATGACCTTAAGGATGTAGAACTAAAGGAAAACAATTTACTAGTAATACTTGATGGATTAGAGAAACCAGGAAATATTGGAACAATTATAAGGTCAGTTGATGGTGCTGGTGGAGATGGAGTAATTATTTGTAATAGTAAGGTTAGAAAAATAAATCAAAAGCTGATAAAGTCAAGCATGGGATCTAGTTTTATGTTGCCAGTTGTAAATAGTGACATAGAATTACTTGTAAGGTGGCTTAAAAGTAATGGATTTAAGATTATTGTTACTGATTTAAAAGCCAGTAACAATTACTATGATGCTGATTATAAAGGGAGAATTGCTATTATTGTAGGAAATGAAATACATGGAATTTCAGAAATTTGGAATAAATATGAATGTGAAAGAATAATAATCCCCATGTTTGGAGGGGCAGATTCCTTAAATGTAGGAGTAGCAGCTACTATGGTTGTTTATGAAGCAAGCCTTTCTCAAAAGAATTTAGGTAAAAGAATTGGCTAACTATAATTTAAGTAAAGCAAGGGTTAGTAGATTATATAAGTATGAAAGAGGGAGTAGTATTAGAGGCTACACCTTCTTTTTTTAGTGATTATTTTTGGCAAGTATTAAGTAATTCAGGATTTATTTAATATACCTTGCAATACAAAGTATCTTTTAATATAATAATAGTATACTTTGTATTACAAGGTAAAGGAGGAGTTGCTGTGAATAATAATTCTCAAATTCTTAAAGGTATTCTTGAAGGATGTATACTAAGTATAATTTCAAAGGAAGAGACCTATGGTTATGAATTACTAACAAAATTAAAAGAATGTGGATTTGAAGATATTGTTGAGGGAACGCTTTATCCATTGTTACTTAGGCTTGAAAAAAATCAGTTAATAATTGCTGAAAGAAGGAAATCATCCGCGGGAGTTAATAGAAAATATTATAAACTTTCAGAAATGGGAAGTATAGAACTTAAAGGTTTTATAGAATACTGGAATAAACTACATGTTAATGTAAATAAGATTATAGGGGGGATGGACGATGAGTAATAGCATATTGAGGGATGAATATAAGGAAGCATACACCAGTATAGTAATGTACTTATCAAGTAGTGGTATGGAAGGTAACTTTATTGATGAAGTAAGTGAAGATGTAAAGGACTTATTAATAAGTGCACAGGATGATGGTATTGATGTGAAGAGTATTATTGGTAATAATATTGAAGAGTTTTGTAAAGAAATAATAAAATCAAAGGATATTAATAGTAGTACAATACTTAATATATATCAAAGTACTAGGTGGGCAATAATTATGTCAGCAATGATGTCATTATTATATTATATTTTTGATATGAAATTTACCTTAAATATAATTTTTATGTTTATAGTTGACTTTTTGTTTTGTAGGTTTATTTTTAGTATAGGATTAAGGAAAGTAATAATAAAAAATAGAGGAAATACAAAAAAAATAATAAAGGTGTTATTATTATATATTTTATTTGTGATACCAGGAGCAATTCTAAACTTTATCTTAATTACAAATTTTGTTGTAGAAATTAATTCATTATACACATTCATGATTTTAGTAGCAATATTGCTATTAAGTTACATCATAGGTAAAGCTTTTAGAAATAGAAAGGTGAGGTTAGATTAAGTAATAAAGCAGTAGAATTTTAGCATTCTACTGCTTTATTTATATAGACAAATAACAAAATATTTACCTTTTAAATAGGGTTCTGTAAGACGTTTTTACAATATGAGTTTTTATTGTAGTGTATCCTTGGTTGTAAGTATACACATACTATATACATAAAGGAAATGAGAATTAAAGAAAAGAGGGCATAGGTAATGATTAATTTTAAAAAATACATTAAGAAGGGACAAATTTTATTGGCTGTTATGGTATTAATGTATAATATAAATGAGAAAATAATATTTGGAATAGAAAATGATGAAGTATATGGAGGGATGGAAGGTGATAAGGTTTTTATGAATGTATCTACAACCGTAGACTTACCTCATCAACCACCTAAGGAGTCCACAGAAGAACTGTATCAGGATGTGTTTTTAGCTTTACTAATGCCTTATATCCAGATTGAGGTAGAAAAATATTATTCTACATACTTATCTCAAACGCCACTAGTTGACCCTTACTCTATATATATAAATAGTATTTCTAGACCAAATGGTTATCGTTCCTTTGTCTTTGATATAAGCCTTCAAGTAAATCCCTATATAGGACCTCATATTCTTGTGGGAACTGATAATATTGATTTCACTGTAGAAGGTAACGGAAGGGTTAAGGTGAAAAAGTTTGAGCATATAAAAAGTTATGACTTACCACCAATCTATGAGCATATAATGACAGAGATTGCGTAAGATTTTAGCATCAAGTTGTTATAGCTAGTTAAGTTAGAGTAAAATAAAATTCGCCAATACCCTAAAAAGGATATTGGCGAAGAGGAAATAGTGGAATATAATAGCACTAGTTTTTACTAATCTTCATAGTTAGAAAGTGTGTTATTTAATGAATGTAGTGCACTTTCTACTGAGTTAAGGGTATTTTCGATTATTTGTCTGTTTTGTGATTTTTCAACAGATTTTAATGCTTGATCCAAGCAAGTTTTTGAATCTTGAAGTTCAATTTGTACATCTCGTAGATGGCGTTTAGCGCTTTTTCCTTCATTATTGTGCATAACAATTACCTCCTAAAATTTTATTTTTAAGGTATGGAGCTAGCATATTATGAAAATAAGCTTAAGCTCAATCCAAGAGTGAAATTTTGTTCATAGTAAATTTTTTCATCTACAACAGTCCTATTAACACCATTAATATCAGAAGAATTTCACTATGAAATATCAAAATTATTATATGTGATAAATTTAAAATCATACTTGGAAAGTTTAGCTTATGAAAGAAAAAACCTTATGAAATAGATTATTAAAGAATCTATTTCATAAGGTTTCAGTAAAAAGTTCTATTAATCATTCATTAGTTCTTTTAGATCTATTGGATACTTTCCGTATAATTTACCAGCATCCATAAAGGCTTCAATATTCTTCATTGGAGTGTGCATTGGGATTTGACATCCAGTGCTTAAAATATAACCTTTTTGAGAATTGTAACCTTTTCTAATACATTGTTTAACTGACTTAAAAATGTCTTCTTTAGTTCCAGCATATATAACATCAACAGGAGGAACATTTCCGGTTATTACAACTTTATCACCCATCACATTTTTAGCTTCTTCTATATCTTCTATATTATCAATACTAAAATTAGAAATTCCAGTATTCACAACATCTTCCCAAATGTCTCTACTTTTTCCACAGATGTGTATACCAGGGTAACTACCAGTTTTTTCTTTTATTTTATTTATGTTTTTTTGAAGAGCAGGTAAGGAAAATTCTCTGAATTGCTTTGGACTTATAAGACTTGTTGATGAGACTGGATCAGCAAAACTAATTGAGATACCCAGTTTAGCAACTTCTTCTATGTATCTATTATTAGATTCTGACACTATTTCCATAAGAGTATGAACTTTTTTAGGATATTTAATCATCCATTTTAATAAATTTTCAGTTCCTACTACAGAGGCTGCAACACTAAAAGGACCAGACATAGAGGCACTGACATCTACATCATTTATAAGTGCATCTTTAGTAAGTTTTAATGCTTCCAGTAGTATAGGTAATTTTCCATCCTTTAGAGGGTTTACTATTTTGAGAGATTCAATTTCATCTATTGATTTAATAGCAGGTTCTAGTAAATAGGAGATAGCATAATCAGGATAGCATACCTTGGCTCCCATAGCTTCAGCCACTCCTCTAAGACTAGTAGATATGCCTACGCTATCATGACGAAGTTTTTTAAACAAAGCTATTTCTAAATCTGCCATTAGTCGTGCAGAATGATAGTAATCCTTAGTTGTTATACCAATGAATGGCGCCATAGTTGCTCCCATGTCGGGGATACAAATTAGTCTATCAATTTCTAATCCTCTAGAAAATGCATCCATTCTTTCTTTTGGAGTCATTTCTTCTTTAATCACTTAAAGGTTCCCTCCTAACAAAAATATATTTTACATATTAGTTACATAACTCTAAAGTAATTATATAAGACAAAAATGAATATGTATAATTGAATTATCCTATATATAATATATATCTATTGATATAACCAATATAAAAAGATAAATTTTGTTTGTTAAAATGATGAAATATAATATAGAAAAAGACTGAGATATTAATTATTTTATTTAATATCTCAGTCTCTCTATTAAATTAATTGGTATTCATATAGAACACAAGGTTTTGGGATTAACCTTGTGTTTTGTTATTCTTGATAGTTAGAAAGAGTACTATTTACTGAATTTAATGCACTTTCTACTGAATTAAGAGTATTTTGGATTTTTTGTCTGTTTTGTGGTTTTTCAACAGAGTTTAATGCTTGATTTAAGCAGTTTGTTGAATCCTGAAGTTTACTTTGTACATCCTGAACATGTTGTTTAGCATTTTTTCCTTGATTTTGTTGCATAACAATTTCCTCCTAAGTTTTATTTTCAGATATTAAGATAAAATTTAATACCTAATTTAATTTTTAGTCATAGTAAGTTTCTTTACCATAGATAATTATTATTACTAAGAGGTAAAGAAATTCACTATGAACTAGTAAAGTTATTGTATGTTATAAATTTTAAATTATACTTTTAAATTTTATTATCAAAACTAATAATATAATCATAACTAAGTATTAAGATAAGAAAAGCTAGGCAGTAAGCCTAGCTCATTATTCTTTAATATCTATGGCATCTACAGGACATTGATCTCTTCCATCAACAGCTCCAGCTTCAAGATCAGAAGGAACATCTCCATCTATAGCTTCAGCTTTACCATCATCATCGAATGAATAAATTTCAGGGCAGACACCAACACAAGCTCCACAGCCTATACATGTATCTTTGTTTACTATTGCTTCCATATTTACTCCTCCTTGTTTTTAATATATTAACAAGGTTAGTGTTTGCAGTAAATGATTTCATATACACAAAAATTAGAAAATTATAAAGTACTTAGTGGATTAATGAAATAAACCACTAGAAATGACTAAAAATTAATTGTTTTAATAATGTTTAATTGAATTTGTACGAACAAGTGTTTAAAAGAAACTAAATTGTCAATAATTAAAAAAGCATAGTACTAATTCAATATGTTAGTTGTGAGTATTAAGATAAAGGTATAGAAAGTAAGTTAATAGAAAATATATTAAGTAATTATACGGGGTTCAATAGTAGTGTTTTTATAATAAAGTAAAGTAACATATATATGATATAATTATGTATAAGTGTAATTATAAAGAAAAGAATTATAGGGTGAGAGTGAGTATGAAAATTGATAGAATCATTACAAGACAGATAGAAGAAGCTAAATATTTAGCCACAGAAAATACTTGGAGATATAGAACTATTATAAGAACTATATATAAAAAATATGAGCAGATGAAGTATTCCATATACAAGGAAGATATTTTTGAAGCTCTAAAATCTTATGAAGATTTTCAGAATTATACCATAGAACAATTAAAAAGTGATTTAGATCAATTGGTGAATTGGAGAAACTTAAATGCAACTGCAGATACTACTAAGGTAAATACTATTGAGGAATTTAAAAACAGAGAGTTTAGATATGATTTATCTCCTGTAACTGTAGAAATTGAAAGAATGATTATAGCCTTAGAACATATGTCTATAGAAAATACATCTTCTTTGGAAAGTTCACTAGTTGAAAAGTTTAGGGGGCTTATAGAAAAATTACCTATAATTATAAGGGAAGAAGAAAAGGGTGTTTATGAATGGTTTAAAGAGTTAAATCTAAGCTTTCAACAGTTAAATAGAAATTATCAAGACTATATTTCTAAATTTTATTCCTCAAAGAATGACGAGCTTATGAAGACTACAGAATTTTTAGTCTATAAAGAGGGATTTATAAAGTATCTAAGGGAGTTTATAAGAACTTTGCAACTAAATAGTACACCTATTAGAGATGTATTTGCGGAAGTAGATGAAATTTTAATTAATAATTTAATAAATAAACTTTTTACCTATGAAAAGAAAATTCAAAGTGTGGGATTGCAATTAAATGAAGAAGAATATAAAGAGTTAAACAAAGGTAGAATTACATCCATGATGGAATGGTTTGTAACCTTTAAGGGAAGAGAACCTTTAGTAGATCAACTTATAAATAATACAAATGAAATCATAAGAAGAATAACTAGATATGCAGCAGCAATAGCAGATAAAAAGGCTAATAATGCAAATAGAAAAGAGGAATATAAAAAAATAGCTAGATTTTTTAAAGAGTCTAATAATATTCATGAAGCAAATGAAATTTCTTCTTTGGTTTTAGGTACTTTTAATGTGATGAAGGTGATAGGTAATGAAAATAGAGATACTGAGAGTATAAATAGTTCAATATATGATGAAGCCCCAAGGGAGTTTGTTATAAGACCTAAAATAAGAACATATAGAGAAAAAATAGTTAAAAATCCTATAAAAAATAAGGAAGAAAAGAAGAAGGAAAAATTAGCTAAGGTTTTAGAGCGAAGATTAGGGGAACAGAAGGTAATATATAACTATATAAAGGATAAATCCATTGATTTTGGCACATTACCTATAATTCCGTCAAAGGATAGAGCTTTGCTACTTAGACTTCTTACTAAGGGTATAAGCAAAAAAAGGCAATGGCATAGAGGAGACATGGGTCTAGATTATAGGGTGGAGCTTCAAGGGGTAGACAATGTTATTGTAAAATGTGATGATGGAGAATTTTCAATGCCTCATTATAAGATAATATTTAAGGAGGATAAGTAGATGGAGGAATTAAAGGCTCTTTTAAAAAGCTACATCATATTAAAGGAAGATAAAACAGAGCTTTATTATTCAATTAAGGATAATTATAAATATTTCAAGCCATTTATTACAGAAAAACTTGGATATAATCTTATCTTAAGAAGTGATTTTATTAAGTTAGAAAAGTTACCAGGTAAGCCAGAAAGATGGATGGGAATTGAGAACTTTGATAATAAAATTGAATATGTAATGGTCATGCTTTTTTTAATTTTTTTAGAAGATAAGGGAAAGGAGGAGCAATTTCTATTATCCCATATTACCGAAGCACTTTCTTCCAATGATATCGATGAAAAATTTGATTGGACTGACTACTCCACTAGAAAAAGCCTTATTAAAGTTTTAAGATTTGCCATAAAAAATAAGCTTATTGCTGTAACAGATGGTGATGAAGATA
This sequence comes from Clostridium sp. UBA5988, assembly GCF_002435615.1. Classification (NCBI taxonomy): domain Bacteria; kingdom Bacillati; phylum Bacillota; class Clostridia; order Eubacteriales; family Clostridiaceae; genus Clostridium; species Clostridium sp. UBA5988. The sequence continues at coordinate 15,179 of NZ_DJBA01000073.1, forward strand.
ATTTTGCACTAGATAATTCCAAAGAAGTACTTTTTGAAAGTACAGGAGTTTCAAGATATGTAATTAGAAATTTTGATGAAGATGTCCTGGAATTTAAGAATAGCAAGGAATTCATCCTAGAAAAATCTCAAAATCATGAAACTGATAGAGGAATTTTAAGAAAGAATAGAGTCTATAGAAGGTTATTATTATCACCTATAGTTTATAGAGAAGATTCTCCGGAAGATTATGAATATATAAGAAATTATAGAAATTATATTGAAGAGGATTTTAATAAGTATTTAGGGTGGAACCTTCATGTACATAAAAATGGAGCATTGTTAATTCCCCAAGAGAAGGATAATGGTTTTTATATGTTCCCTAATGGAAAAGGTATTAGTGATGTTATGCTACATGTTTTAGGTGAAATAAGAAGCCAAGTTGAAGAGGGAGTTATATCACTTAACGAAGAAGATACTGCAGTGATGAATAAGATTGACTTTGAACAGCTTATTTTACAGGTAAGACTAAGCAAGAGTCATGGATGGAGTAAGGAATTTAGAGAGATGACTCAAGGCAAATATTTAAGTGAAGTTATAGAAGAGCTAGAAAGATTTTCTTTTATAAGAGAAGAAAAAGAAACTATAAAAATTTTACCCTTATGCGGTAAAGTTATGGGGGATTATCCTAAAGACTATGTTTGGGAGGAAAAGAATGAAGGATAGATATTTTATTAATAAACTAGGATTATTAAACTTTTGGTATTATGATATGGAGGAGTTTGAATTATCTTCAGGAAAGCTTTTGTTAAGAGGAAGTAATGGAAGTGGAAAATCTGTTACCATGCAAAGTTTTATACCCTTATTATTAGATGGTAACAAGGCTCCTGATAGATTAGACCCCTTTGGAACTAAGGCTAGAACCATTGGGAATTATCTTTTAAATGAAGAGGATACTGAAAAAACTGCTTATTTATATATGGAATTTAAAAAAGGAAATAATGAAAATTACATAACTATAGGTATAGGATTAAAAGCAATTAAAAATAAGCCTCTGCAAAGTTGGTACTTTATACTAAGTGATGGTAGAAGGATCAATAAAGAACTATTTCTATATAAGGATGCTGGAGAACTTATTCCCCTTACTAAGAAGCAGTTGCAAAATGAATTAGGAGAAGGAAATTTCTATACAGAGAGCCAAAAAAGTTATATGGAAGCTGTTAATAGATATCTCTTTGGCTTTGATGATTTAGAAGCTTATGAGGAGTTATTAAACCTTTTAATAAGCATAAGAAGTCCAAAGTTATCTAAGGATTTTAAACCTACAGAAATATATAAGATACTTACAGATTCCTTAAAGGTTTTAAGTGATGAAGATTTAAGACCAATTTCAGATTCTATGGAAAATATGGATAGCTTAAAGGATTCTTTAGATGAAAGTAAAAGTGCATTAAAGGCAGCTAATAATATAAAGTATCACTATGATAGATATAATAGCCAGGTTCTTGTTGAAAAAGGAAGGGTGACTTTAGAATCCTATAAAAATTTAAAGGAAGCTGAAAAAAGTAAAGAAGAAAAAAGCAAAGAATATGAGGATTGTTTAAGTTATAAAAAAACACTTAGTGAAGAGTTAGATGAGAAGGAATCTACATTAAAAATTGCTGAAGAAAAATATGAAAGACTTATAGATAGGGAAGAACTTAAAAGTAAAAGAGAGTTAGAAAGTCTTAAGGTTAGGTTAGAAGAAAATTTAAGAGGCAAATTACAGAAGGAAGAAGCCCTTGAGAATAAAAAGAAATTAGAAGTAGATTTAAACAGAGAAATAAAGGTTCAAAGGGATGCAACAGATATATTATTAATAGATATAAAGAAAAGTATAGATGAGGCTGAGGACTTAGGAAAAGAAATTTATTTTCAACAAGGGTTAGGACTTATTAATGAAGATATTTGTAGTTTAAAAGAAGAGGATATTACTTATAGAGAAGTTGCCATAAAATTATATGAAAAGAAACTAAAAGAAGCTGAGAAAGCTTTAAATGACTTTGAAGAACAAAAGAAAAAACTAATTGAAGTAACTAGGGAATTAGATAGTACTGAAAAGGATTATGAAGCAGAAAAGAAGAATATGACAAGGGTTGAGGGGATATTTCTTGAAGAAAAGGAAGACTATAAAGTTAAAATAAATAAGGTAATGAAAGAAAGTACTTTATTTTCCTTAGAAGAGAAAGAAAAATTAGATATATTTAAAGCTGTAGATATAATAGATGATTTTTTTCATATTCAAAATTGCAAGAATTTGTTGCAAGACTTTGTAAATGGTAAAATTAATGAGATAAAAAGTAATATACAGTTAGAAAATAGATTCATAGAAGTATATCTTGAAGATATTGAAAAAATTAAAGAATATATTAATGAACTAAAAAATAATAAGGAAATTGAACCTGAAAGAAGTGGAGAAGTAAAGAAAAACAGAGAAAGACTAAAAGAAAGTGGTATAAACTTTATTCCACTGTATAGGGCTTTAGATTTTAGTAAAGACATTGAAGAAAAAGTAAAGGGAAATATTGAATCAGCTCTTATAGATATGGGACTTTTAGATGCTTTAGTTATAGATCCAAAGGATAAGGAGGTAGCCCTTAAGTTTGAAGAGGGAATGGCAGATAAATATATTTTTTCAGATCCAAATTTAATGAGCTATAATCTAAGTAATCTTTTAACTATAGATAAGGAGTTAAAGGGAAATAAATTACATGAAGAAGTCTATAATGTTTTACAAAGTGTGTTTTTAGATGAAAGTGGTTCTACTTATTTAGATGAAAAGGGATTTTATAAGTTAGGAATACTAGGTGGTAAAACTACAAGTGGATATGTACAAAAATATATAGGGGAAGCTTCTAGAAGAAGACATAGGGAAGAACTTATAAAAGATAATGAAGAAGAAATAAAAAACATAGAGAATAATATAGATAAGCATAAAAGAAGTATAGAATTATTAACTAATGATATTTCTATAATTCAAAGAGAATATGAAAGATTACCAAGTACTGAAAATATCCATGAAGCTCTAAAGCTAATAAAAGAATTAGAGGTAAAGCTTAAAAATATGGATGATAGAATTATTGTTTTAAGGAATAAGGAGTTTGAAGAAAAAGAAAAGTTGAATTCTATAAAGGCTTTAGTAATGGAAAGCTTAGATGGTCTTGGGGATATTAATAATCTGAAGGTGGTTAGGGAAGTATTAGAATACATTCAGGATTATAAGGAGGAGATGAATAGCATAAAGGTGAATTTAGGTAAGCTTACAGGGACACTAAATTTACTTGAAGCGCGGGAAGAAGCTCTAAGGAATATTTTGAAGGATGTTGATGATCTGTACTATGATATAAGCCTAATTACTAGGAAATTAAAAGAGGATGAGATAAGAAGAGATGCTATTATAGAATCCTTACAGAAAGTAGATATGAAGGAAATAGAAGAAGAAATAGATTCCTGCTTAAGGGTTAAAAGAGAAAACCCTGAGAGGATAAAACAGCTAAGTTCAAAACTAGGCAAACAAGAAGAACGAATGGCTTTATTACAGGGGCAAATTAAGGAACTTGAAGCTATAATTGAGGAAAGAATAAAATCCTATAATGAACTTATAAATATATTTAAAGAAGAGTATAATCTTGGATATGTAACTCAAAATCAAGATGGAGATTTGCTTAAAATATGTAAGACTATAGTATCTGAACTTCCAAGTAGTGAAGATAAGAATAGGGAATTTTATTCTAATAATCTCATTGAGTCTATGAATAAAAATTCAGGAGAATTAAGAGAATATAATCTTAAATTTATTAATTTATTTTCTAATGAAAGTGAAGATAAAACTAAGTGGTTAAGGGAAAGAAGAGATTTAAGATGCAAAGTTGAAGGAAAGGAAGTTTCATTTATAGTACTTCTAGAGGAAATTAAAAAATCTATTGAGGAATTAGACCTTTTAATTAGTGAAGAGGAAAAAAAGATATTTGAGGAAATTCTCATGAATACTATAAGTCAGAAGATTAAAGCAAAGATTAATCAATCTGAAAAGTGGGTAGAGAAAATTAATGCGTTAATGAATAGTATGGATACATCTTCTTCATTAAAATTAAATTTATCTTGGAACCCTAAAAAGTCTGATGAAGAAGGTCAATTAGATACTTTAAAGATAATAGAAATTTTAAAACGTGGTGATAGAAATACTGAGAGTGATTTTAGTAAATTAGAGAAACATTTTTCTCAGAAGATAAGAACTGAGCTTAGGAAGTATGAGGGTACAGGTGAGGTTAGAAATTATCATTCTATCATTAAAGAAGTTCTAGATTATAGGCAATGGTATGAATTTAAACTTCATTTTGTAAAAAACAATGAGAGACGAAAAGAACTTACCAATAATGCCTTCTTCCAATTTTCTGGAGGAGAAAAGGCAATGTCTATGTATATTCCACTTTTCTCTGCTATTTATGCTCGTTATGAAAAGGGTAGAGGGGATTGTCCTAGGATAATTTCTATGGATGAAGCTTTTGCTGGAGTAGATGAAAATAATATTAGAGATATGTTTAGATTACTTAAGCAGTTAGACCTACAGTATATATTAAATTCTCAAATTTTGTGGGGAGATTATGATACTGTAGATGATTTATCTATTTGTGAACTTATAAGGGAAGAAAATGATGATGTGGTGACAGTACTTAGATATCATTGGAATGGAAAAGAAAAGGTTCTGTTACTCTAGGAGGAATTATGGAAAAAGATGAAATAGTAAGAGAGGCTGTTAAATATTTAAAGGAAAGAAAAGAGTATGATAAAGTTCTTAAAGCCTTGAAGGATAAGTATAAAAATACTGGAAAGTTAACTGGAAAAGTAATGCTCACTAATCTTTCCTATGAAGAAAGAGTGCTCCTAGGAGATATTGATTATACATTGTATGAAGAAAAGGGCGGGAGTCTAAATGTAAAGAAGTTTGTGGATTTTTTCTCCCAGGGGAAATTTCATGAAGTAAACTTTTTAGAGGTTTTAAAATGTTATTTTGGTGGAGATATAAAAACTAAAAAAGAAAAGAAAGAGGAAGAAGATTTCCTAAAAGAAGATTTCTTTCAAGAATTATTAGAATTATTTAAATGTGAAGGAATTAAATTGTGGTTAGAAGGTGCCCTGCAGTATAAAAATTATGGTTATAATTCAATAGTTAGGTGTTACAAGGCTAATTCTAAGGAGCTAAAAGATATAATGTTAAATATAGATAAGGGTTTAAGCTTTCTTATGCCACCTACAGGAGAGTATATACCCTTAGCTAAATTTTCTTCCCTTATAACTAGAGATTCTCATTACTTTGATATGGATAATATACCAGGAAAGTTATTTTTAGCTGCTCTTGGATATCTGCATGGAATGAAGGCTTCAACAGTTTATGGAATCAATGAACTTTTAGCTAAAGTGGGAATAATAAGAGATGAAATATCCAATTTTACTATTACATATGGATTGCAAATCTTTGATGACAATGAGGAACTAGAGGGGTATAAATGGTTTAGAAGAGAAAGGCAACCATTAATTTTAAATACTTATAATCTTAATTCAATAAAGGAGCTTAAAGCCGTTAAAAGTAAAGTTTTCGTTTTTGAAAATCCAACAGTATTTTATGAGTTAATGAAGATGACAGAAGACATCTCAGTTACTTTACTTTGTACAAGTGGACAGCCCAATTATAGTTCTCTAATTATTTTAGATAAACTCTATAAAAGCGATACAGAAATATACTATAGCGGAGATTTTGATCCTGAAGGATTACAAATAGCTGATAATCTAAAATATAGATACGATGGAGGTTTAAACTTTTTTGGAATGAATGTAGATAATTATCTAAGGATAATCGGAAATATTTCATTTCATGAGAGATTAGGAAAATTAAATACTATTACATCAAAGGAGTTAAAACCCTTAGTTGATGAGATGCTCATCCATGGGAAGGCAGGTTACCAAGAGCTCCTTATTAATTATTATTACGAAAATATATTAAAGCAGTTAAGGTAATTAAGTGAATAGTAGTTATAGTTGCTATAAATACTTATAAATCCTTATAAATAAATAGAGTTCTTAACTTCTATGAGCTAAGAACTCTATTTATCTAAGGAGTAGTTGAGTCTTTAAATCTCTACGGCGAGTTCATAGTCATCTTGATTTTCTCGTTCTTCAATAAGCTTTAAAATATAATCCATAGTATATATTTTAAGAGATAGATCACTGTTGTCTTCTAGTTTACCAATGTATTCTAGGGCATTAGGGGACACACTGCCTGTAGTAAGAATAATACCTTTTTTTATATTGTTTGCCACCATAGCACCAACTATTTTTTGGCATATAACTCTTCCTATAAAAAACTCATCAGAAGCATTATCTTCATCATTAGAGGCTAGAGTTGGGTTAGAATCATATCTTTTACATTCAACATAGATTTTTTCATCGTCATAATTTGTAAGAATTAAATCAACTCCACCATCATTACTAGGAGGTGTAAGCTTTATATCCTTATATTCAGGGTTATTATGAAAAAGCCATTGGCAGAAGCCTTCAAATTGAAGTCCTGTTAATCTATTAATATTTTCTTTTTTAATCCTCATAGTAAATTTTAGTTGTTTATCTTTAAAGCCTCTTATTTTCTCAATAAATTGAGTAAAGCTCTTTATAAGTATTATGAGTACTATAAGTAGTACTAAAATTTCATATTTGTTCATAAGAATCACCTCGTATAATAATTATTGTCATTATAGAAAAAAATTAATCAATATATTTGGGATTTTTGCTTTACCATGTGATATTAATGAACACAATAAACAGATATTTTTATATGAAATCCATAACAGATTTAGAAAAGTATCTTTAATTATGAAGGTTTTTAATATAAAATAGTAATAAATACTTCAAGGAGGTTACGTATGAAGAGAGAAGATTATATTTCTTGGAATGATTATTTTATGAGTATTTCTTTGTTATCAGGAATGAGAAGTAAGGATCCATCAACACAGGTTGGAGCTTGTATAGTTGATTGCAACAATAGGATAGTTTCTATTGGATATAATGGATTTATTAATGGATGTAGTGATGAAGATTTTCCTTGGAGTAGAGATGGAGAATTTTTAGAAACTAAGTATCCTTATGTAGTGCATGCTGAGCAAAATGCTATTTTAAATGCTAGAGGTAAGTCTTTAGAAGGCTGTAGACTATATGTAAATTTGTTCCCTTGCCATGAATGTGCTAGAAATATCATTCAATCAGGCATAAAGGAAGTTTATTATCTTAGTGATAAGTATGCTGAAACAGATTCTATAAAAGCCTCTAAATATATGTTTGAAAAGGCTAATGTGAAATTAACTCAATTAACTCCAAGTGTAGACAAGATAGAGATAAAATTAAAATAGACCTATTAAATTAGAGCTAAAAGGATTGTCTCATATTTTTATAGTGAGATAATCTTTTTTTATATTACAAAGATAGACAATGTAATTAATAAGTGTTATGGATGATTTATATAATTGTAGCAAACATGTTATAATAGATACATGTAAATGCGTATTTTAAAGATAGAATACCTACATAATTTAATATAAAAATTAGTTTGGAGGTAGAGTTATGATTAAAGCAATTGAAGAGCGTAGAAGCATAAGAAGATATATGGATAAACAAGTGGAAGATGAGAAGTTATTACAAATTCTTCATAGTGCAAGACTAGCACCATCAGGTAGCAATACACAACCATGGCAAATTATTGTGGTTAAGGAGCAGAGAAATAGAGAAAAAATTGCAGCTGCTGCGTATAATCAAAAGTGGATGGTTAGTGCACCTGTCCACCTTGTGTGTGTTGCAGATATAAAATCAAGGTTACCTAAGTGTGATGGCCTTTATATTGATGAATATAGTAAGGAATTCGAAGTTAAGCAAATTATTAGAGATACATCTATTGCCATTGAACATATGGCACTTGAAGCAACAGATTTAGGATTGGGAACTTGTTGGATTGCTTGGTTTGAGCAGAAGGACTTTAGACCAGTTTTAAATATTCCTGATGATAAGTATGTGGTTGCAGTATTAACTTTAGGTTATCCAGATGAATCACCAAGTCCTCGTCCAAGAAAGAATTTAGAAGAAATAGTTCATTATGAGCAGTGGTAATAGATAATGAAAGTATATAATAAATTAGTAAGAGATAAGATTCCACAGGTGATAGCTGAGGATGGAAATCAGTGTGATATAGAAATTGCGTCTAAAGAAGACATGATTTCTTTATTAGAAGATAAGCTAAAAGAAGAGGTAAATGAATATCTAAAGGATAAAAATTTAGAGGAGCTAGCGGATATTATGGAAGTGCTGTTTGGGCTAGCTCATAATTTAGGATATTCTGAAGAGGAATTAGTGGAGAAAAGAAATTGCAAGTTGAATCAGCGTGGGGGATTTAAGGAAGGAATTGTTCTTAAATCTGTTAAGTAAAAATATTAGCTATATTTTAGTCAATATGATTAAAATTATAGAGCGTAATGTTATAAAAAGTTTTTATTTGGTTTATAGTAATGAGGCAAAAGATAAGGAGATACTGATGATAAGAGAATTATTTGAAGATATATATCAAATAGAGGTAGAACTTCCGGATAATCCTTTAAGGGCACTAAATGCCTATTTAATTAAGGGAAATGAAAGAAATCTACTTGTGGATACAGGCTTTCGCAAGATTAAATCTTTAGAAAGCTTAAGACAAAGTTTAAAAGAATTGAATGTAAATATGGACAATACGGATATATTTTTAACTCATCTTCATGATGACCATACAGGTCTTGTACCATTTCTTTTAAATTCTAATAATAAGGCTTATATTCATCCAAGAGAAAGTGAAGAGATATATAATTTAAGAAAAGTAACTTATATGGAAGAAGTTAATATATTTAATGAAGCAATGGGATTTCCTAAGGGCAAGGCGGTATCAGCACTAAAGGCTCTAAGAGATCAAGAAGGGTTTGAAGAAAGTTTCAATGAGCCAACTTATACAGATATTAAGGATGGGGAAATGTTAAAGGTAGGAAAGTATGAGTTTAAATGTATTTTGACTCCAGGGCACACCCCAGCTCATTGCTGCTTATACGAAGAAAACCATAGGATTTTAATTGGTGGAGATTTAATATTAGCAAAGATAACTCCAAATATAGCCTATAACCTTGAGCAATGGATGGAAAACCCTTTACAGGAATACTTTGATAGCTTAGATAGAGTTGCATCTCTACCTATAGACGTAACACTTTCTTCTCATAGAGCTATTATAAGGAATACTAAAAGGAGAATAAGAGAACTCAAGGACCATTATGATCTTAGGTTAGAGGAAATCATGGATATTTTGGCTAATGGAGAAAAACTTTCCCCTTATGAAATTGCAGGAAGAATGCACTGGAGTATAACAATTAAAAACTGGGAAGACTTCCCAGTAACTCAAAGATTCTTTGCGTTAGGGGAGTGTATGTCCCACTTAGTCTATCTTGAAAAGCTTGAAATGATAAATAAGTTATATAAAGACGGAAAGATTTATTATGTTATATCCAATAAAGGATTAGTGTGGGCAATAGTTAAATACATTAAAGAAAGTTAAGAGAGTGAGTTTTAAAATAAATATAAAGGATGTTTAGAAATAAGGTTATTTCAAAACATCCTTTTAAGTTCTAAAATTATTGAGCTACTGTTGATGAACAGATTTTACAGATGTTTATAGTTTTTCCGTCTTCACATTTCTTAGTCCATACCAATTTTACTCTTTTTCTACCGCATAGAGGGCATGTACCTCTCCAACCTACTATTTTCTTAATAACCTTACCTCTTCTTTGCTTACCCATTTTCTCATCGCTCCTTTCTTTAAAAATATATTTTTAGAAAGGTGGAGTTATGACTAAAAGTTAAGATAAGCTTAAATAAAAAAAAGTAGTACCACAATTAAATTAGTACTACTCTTATATATTTTTAGGGTATGTTAATTATATATACATTTGGGTTATAAGATAAATGCTGGAAATGGAAACGAAAACATAACCAGCATTCATCTCATAAGAGTTTAAAATTAAATGAAAATGTAAAACGTAAAATTTTAATGTAAGTAATATTATAGTTTTATTTTAACATAAAACACTATAAATAAATTAATTAAATCAACTATTTACAATAAATTTCAAAAGTTGTTAAGTAATTGTGAAAAATATTAATATATTATGTACATAAAGTAAATAAATAGATAAGTAGTATAGCGTATATTATTTTACAATACGGTTTATTATTTTACAAATGTTGTATATAATAAAGATATGAATATTAGAAAAGTTGGTGATCACATTGTCAAACCAATTAATTAAAGAAGAAATCTTAAATAAGCTAAAATCAGAAGAATTTACTGGTTTTATAAAGAGATTTGACATTATAAATATAGCTGTATTTGGAAGTATTTTAACTGAAGAGTTTAATGAAGAATCAGATGTAGATATTGCAGTATTAGGAAGAGGTAGTTTCTCTTTAGATGATATTTTAGAAGTAGAGTTATTTTTAGAAAGGTTTTTAGAAAGAGAAATTGATGTTGTAGATTTAAAGAGTAAAACTTTAGATATATTTGTTAAGATAAGTATTCTAAATTCTTGCGAAATTATATATTCAACTGATAATAAGGTCTTTGAAGAGTTTTGCGATGACGTGGAGTGGATATATAGAGAAAATGAAAATTTTATTCATTTTAGAAAGGTTGATGTTTTATATGAATGAAGAAAGACTTATGAGGATAATTGAGGATTTAAAGGAATGTAGTAGTGATATAGAAGAATGTATAGAAATTATTAAAACTAGCAATGATAGATTACTCTTAAAGTTAGCAAAATCAAGTTTAAGGCAGTTATTTGTTAGTTTTCATACCATCCTTGAGGATTTATGCTCCATTATACTAAAGGAAATAAAAAGATTTAAGATAGGTATAAGCTTAAGTGATAGCTTAAAAATATTTAAAGAAGAAGGAATTTTAGATCAGGATACTTATGAATTCTTAGAAAAATCTAAGTTAATTAGAAATAGAATTGCCCATAGATACAAAGAACCAACTCATGAAGAACTTTTCAATCATATTGTGAAATATAAAAGTAAATTCAAAAAAATTATTAGAATAGCAGCTAGTTATTTATAAATTATAACAAGAAGAAAAGAGAGTTAGAAATTATGCTGCTCCTATTGATGCCAAGAGGTTAAATAAAGATACTCCATGCACCACCTTAGGTTATTGTGTAGATTGTAAAAGTCCCAACAGAAAATGTAATGATTTCACAATTATAAGAGGTCAGTTTATTAAAAATAGAATAAAAGTAATTATTGTGGGAGAACAACTAGGTTATTGATAATCTGTATAGTGTTTAAAACTATAATTATAGTACAAAAAAAATAGCTTAATAAAATAGGCTATTTTTTATATGTGTAGAAGTCACTTATAGTACTTAGATACTATCTTTAGATAGGTACAGTTTTTATTGACAAAAATACTACCATGCAATACAATATAGAAAAGGACTATTATGCATTACAATATACCTTGTAATGAATGGTACTGAAAATAAGTTTTGGAGGGGAAGTTTATGAAAACAAAACAGTATATAAAAGAGGTTAATAAGTTTATTAGTAAACTAAGTAAAGAAAATGAAGAGAAGTTTGAAAATATATTATTTAAAATACGTTTTTCAAATATTAATGATCATGATGCTGAAGAGTTCATACACCATTGTTTAGATTTATTTTTACAAGCTGAGGAAAGAGGAATTGATGTAGAAGAAATACTAGGAAATAGTGATATAAATTCCTTTTGTGATGAGTTTATATCAGAAACAATAGAGGAGTATTCAATACTAGAAAAGGTGTACTGGAAGATTTCTAAACTACCAATAATATTGATTATTTTTACTGGTGTATTTGAGATGTTTGTTGGACAACTAATTGATAGCTGGGTAAATAAAACAACACTATTTACAGTTTCAGTTACAGTTTCAATGTTAGTTAATACTATAATTGCAATTATCTTAACTAATTATTTATTATCTAAAATACAATATATGTATAATATTTTTAATGGAGAGGATAAAAAGAAAGATAGAAAGATAACATTTTTATTATGGATAGGCTTTTGCATTATAACAGCTATATTTGTATTAACTAAACTGTTTTTAACAAAGGTACTTTTTGAAGTTAACTATTTAATATTCATGGGCATACTTATAACTATTTATTTGATACAGTATTTCTTTGAAAATAAAAACCAATAGAAGGAGGGAACCATGAATAATAAATCACAGTTATTAAAGGGAAGTTTAGAGGGCTGTGTTCTTAAAATTATAGACTTAAAAGATGAGATTTATGGATATGATATTGCTAGAATACTAAAGGATAATGGTTTTACTGATATTTCTGAAGGAACCTTATATCCACTGTATACACGCCTACAAAAGAATGGTTTTATATCGTCAAAAATGAAGGAGTCTCCCCTTGGCCCTGCTAGGAAATATTATAGTTTAACAGATAAAGGACGTGAAGAATTAAAGGATTTTGTGGATACTTGGGAATATATGAGTAAGAATATAAATGATATAATTAAAGGGAATATTCAGTAGTGTAGATACAGAATTATTAGATATAAATATATTGAAGAATATGTTACAATATGTATAAATATGTAATATATATAAATTCAAATTACATATAAGCGATGAAACTTACAAAATGTTAAATTTTAATTAGGGGGATCTGGGGATGAATAAACTTACAAAATATGAATTTAGGATAGTAACAAATAATGATGTTGAAGATATGCTTACATGGAAGTATGAAGGAATTTACTCATTTTTTGATAATGACTTCTCAGAAGGAAAAATAAATTATGTAAAAAGTTTTCCTATGGATGATAATGTGTACGCAATTTATAATGATAATAATGAATTAATAGGAAATTGCGCTTTTTACCTTAAGTGTTATACGGCGAATTATT